>JAATGI010000046.1 GCA_015654725.1 Rhodospirillales bacterium | reverse complement strand
GTGCGTGTCGGCACCGTCAGCTTCCCGCCGACAAACGGATCTTGGTCTCCTCGCCGCGCAGGAGCCGGCCGATATTGTCGCTGTGGCGGACCAGGATCAGCACCGCCATGACGATCACCACCGCGACGGGCAAGGCCTCGCCCGATATCAGCCAAGCGAGGATCGGCGCGGCGATGGCGGCCGCGACCGCCGCGAGCGAGGAGTAGCGCGTCGCCGCGACGACCGCGAGCCAAACGGCGAGCGCGAGGAGTCCAACCGGCCAGAGATAAGCGAGCAACACGCCGAGCCCGGTCGCGACGCCCTTGCCGCCCTTGAAGCCGAGCCAGACCGGAAACAGATGGCCGAGCAGCACGGCGATCGCGCCGACCGCGGCCGCCTCCGGCCCCCACAGCCCTAAAATCAGCACCGCCACGGCGCCTTTCGCCGCATCGAGCAGAAGCGTGAGTGCCGCGAGCGGCTTGTTGCCGGTGCGCAGCACGTTGGTGGCGCCGATATTGCCAGAGCCGATGGCGCGTATGTCGCCGCCGCCGGCGAGGCGGGTCAGCACCAGCCCAAACGGGATCGAACCGAGCAGATAAGCGCCGACCGCGCCGATCGCGAGCTGATAGGTCATCTCACCATTCTCGCGCGACAGCTCGCCGGCTCACCTTATTTCCAACGGCGGCATGGTCAGGGCGCCCGGCGGCGTGGTCAGCAATTGCAGGGTCTGCACCAGCGGGCGAAGGGCGGTGACCAGCGTGGCGCTCTCGGCGCCGTCAAGCAACTGACGCCACCAGTTGCGCTCGCTTTGGGGAAATTTTTTCAAGCTGACATCGCTCGAAACGGGAATGCCGGCGGCTTCCTTGGCGAGACCGAGCGCCACATCGAAGCCGCCGAGCACGTCGACCAGGCCGCGCGCCTTCGCCTCCTCGCCGGTCCAGACCCGGCCCTTCGCGACGGCCTCGACCTTGGCGGGATCGAGCTTGCGGCCTTGCGCGACGCGATCCTTGAAGCCGTCATAAACCAGATCGAGGAAGCGCTCGAAATGCTCATGGCCCGCGGCGGAAAAATCCTCGGTCATGCTGAGGAGCCCGGCATTGGCGCCGATCTGCGCCGAATCCCAGGTGACGCCGAGCTTGCCCGAAAGGCCGTTGATGAGGAACTTGCCGCCGACCACGCCGATCGAGCCGGTCAAGGTCGCGGGCTCGGCGACGATCTTGTCGGCGGCGGCGGCGATGTAATAGCCGCCCGAGCCGGCGACATCGCCCATGCTGACGATCAGCGGCTTGTGCGCCGCTTTCGCGCGCAGCGTCGCTTCCCAAATCGTCTCGGACGCGACCGCCGAGCCGCCGGGGCTGTCGATGCGGAACAGGATGGCGCGGATATCGGGGTCGGCGGCGGCTTCGCGGAACGCGCGCGCCAGCCGGTCGCCGGCCACCCCCGAAGCGGCGGAGAGCGGGCTGCCACCGTCGCCATCGCCGCGCTGGATCAGTCCGTTGGCATAGATCACGGCGATGGCGGGGCCTGTGCGGTGCGCGCGGCCGACGCTCGCGGCGTATTTCTCCAACGAGACGAGGTTGGCCGCGCCGGCCGCGCCGACGGCATCGTCGCGGCCGCCGACATGATCGATGAGATGCGCCGCCAGCGCTTGCTCGCTGCTGAAGGGGCCTTGATCGACCAGCGCGCTAACCTGATCCTCGCTCAGATTGCGGCGCTCGGCGACGCCGCGAACGATCTGGCCGAACAGCGATGTCAGCAGCGACTCGGTCTCCTCGCGCTGCGCCGGCGTCATGCTGGTTTCCGTCAGCATGTTCATCGCCGATTTATATTCTTCGCGATGATCGAGCCGCGGCGCCACGCCGATCTTGTCGAGCGTGTCGTGCAGGAAGGGTTGCTCGGCGCGCAAACCGACGAAGCCGAGCGTGCTGTAGGCTTGCAGCCAGATGCTGTCGAACGCGGTTGCCAGATAATAACCCCCGGTGCCGCCGCCGAGCTCGCCCAAGGCGTCGGCATAGCCATAGGCGAACTTGCCGGCGGCGCGGAACGCGGCGATGGCGTCGCGCCATTCCTGAATCTGCGCCAGGGTGAGGCCGTCGCCGAGCCGCGCCACCACGCCTTTGACGCGCGTGTCGGCGGCGGCTTGATCGAGAGTGGCGATGGCTTCGGTGAGCGAGGGCTTCGCCCCGAACAGGGCGCGCTCAAGCGCGGTTTGCGGCGGCCCGGCGGGAAATTCCTCGGTGAGGTCGAGCGTCAGCACCGTGCCGCTCTCGATCGCGGTGGCGCGCGGCGCGAACCAGAGACCGACGCCGATCGCAAGCACGATCAGGAGCGCGACCAGGAACCCGAACCAGGCGAAAAAGCCGCCGACGATCCGGCGCAGGAGCGAGCGCCCCGATCCTCCGGCCATTACGCTCCCTCGCCGCGATAGGCGCGTTGGCGCAGGAGATGATCGGCCAGCACGATCGCCATCATCGCCTCGCCGACCGGGACCGCGCGAATGCCGACGCAAGGATCGTGACGGCCCTTGGTCGCGATATCGATGTCGTGGCCCAGCGCGTCGACGCTGCGGCGTGGCGTCAGAATTGAGCTCGTCGGCTTCACCGCGAAGCGCACGACCACGTCCTGGCCGGTGGAGATGCCGCCCAAAATGCCGCCGGCATGGTTGGAGAGGAACTCGACCTGGCCGTCGCGCATGCGCATCTCGTCGGCATTCTCCTCGCCCGACAGCGCGGCCGCGGCGGTGCCGGCCCCGATCTCGACCGACTTCACGGCGTTGATGCTCATCATCGCGCGCGCCAGGTCGGAATCGAGCTTGTCATAGATCGGCTCGCCGAGGCCGGCGGGCACGCCGCTTGCCACCACCTCGATCGCGGCACCCGCCGACGAGCCGCGTTTCCTCACATCGTCGAGAAAGCCCTCCCATTGCTGTGCGGCTTGGCGATCCGGACACCAAAAGGGATTGTCCTCGACCGCGTTCCAATCCCAGCGCGCGCGATCGATCTTGTGCGGCCCGATCTGAATGAGCGCGCCGCGAATCACCACGCTCGGCCCGAGAATTTTTCGCGCGACGGCACCGGCGGCGACCCGCACCGCGGTTTCGCGCGCCGAAGCCCGTCCGCCGCCGCGATGATCGCGAATGCCGTATTTCTTCCAGTAAGTGTAGTCGGCGTGACCGGGGCGGAACGCTTCCTTGAGCGCGTCGTAATCCTTGCCGCGCGCGTCCTCGTTCTCGATCAAGAGCGAGATCGGCGTGCCCGTGGTCTTGCCCTCGAACACGCCCGAGAGAATCTTCACCGCGTCGCTTTCGCGCCGCGGCGTGGTGAAGCGCGACTGGCCCGGCTTGCGTTTGTCGAGCCAGGGCTGGATGTCGGCCTCGCTCAACGGGATCAGCGGCGGCGTGCCGTCGACGACACAGCCGATCGCCGGCCCGTGGCTTTCGCCCCAGGAGGTAAAGCGGAACAGAGTGCCGAAGGTGTTGCCGCTCAAGGCCTGGCTCACACCACCGAGATATCGGGCGCGTCGACGGCCTTCATGCCGACGACGTGATAGCCGCAATCGACGTGATGCACCTCGCCGGTGACGCCGGCGCCGAGATCGCTCAAGAGATAAAGCCCGGCGCCGCCGACATCCTCGATGGTCACGTTGCGCTTCAGGGGCGAATTGTACTGGTTCCATTTCAGGATGTAGCGGAAATCCTCGATGCCGTGCGCGGCCAGCGTCTTGATCGGCCCGGCGGAAATCGCGTTGACGCGGATATTCTGGCCGCCGAGATCGACCGCCAAGTAGCGCACGCTCGCTTCGAGCGCGGCCTTGGCCACGCCCATGACGTTATAATTCGGCATCACCCGCTCGGCGCCGTAATAGGTCAGCGTCACCAGGCTGCCGCCCTTCGTCATGAGGGGGGCCGCGCGCCGGCAAATGTCGGTGAAGGAGAAACAGGAAATGTCGAGCGTGCGCAGGAAATTCTGGCGCTCCGTATCGAGATATTTGCCGCGCAGCGCGCTCGGATCGGTGGCGCCGATGGCGTGAACCACGAAATCCAGCCGGCCCCAGCGCTCGGCGATCGCCGCGAACAGGGCGTCGAGGCTGGCGACAGCGGTGACGTCGCATTCCCTGACGAGATCGCTGCCGACGCTCTCGGCGAGTGGCCTGACGCGCTTGCCCAGCGCCTCACCCTGGAAGGTGAAGGCGAGCTCGGCGCCGGCTTGGTGAACCGCCTTGGCGATGCCCCAAGCGATCGAGCGCTCGTTGGCGACGCCCATGATCAGGCCCCGTTTGCCCGCCATGAGCGGCGTGGATTCGGCCATTCTTATCTACTCCTGAGCCTCGATCCGAAGGGGCGGCATCCTACACGATGCTCCCGGCCATTCCAAAGCCCCCACCCGAAGGAGGGGGGACGAGATAAACGCAACGAGTTACTATGTCAGGCCTCACCGTTTAGGATCTTGCCGTGAGCGACGCAGCTTTTTCCGAGCCCTTCGCCCTGTTCGCCGATTGGTTTGCTCAAGCCAAGGGCAAAGAGATCGGCGATGCCGAGGCGATGACCTTGGCGACATCGGGCCGTGAGGGCACGCCGTCGGCGCGCGTCGTGCTGCTGCGCGGCTGTGACGAACG
>JAATGI010000111.1 GCA_015654725.1 Rhodospirillales bacterium | reverse complement strand
GATCACGGGCGAATCCGCGCCCGTCATCCGCGAAAGCGGCGGCGACCGCTCGGCCGTCACCGGCGGCACGCGCGTCACTTCCGACTGGCTCAAGGTGCGCATCACGGCGGCGCAAGGTTCGACCTTCCTCGACCGCATGATCGCGCTGGTCGAAGGCGCGATTCGCCAGAAGACGCCCAACGAGATCGCGCTCAACATCCTGCTCGCCGGCATGACCATCATCTTCGTGTTCGCGACCGTGACGATACCGAGCTTCGCCGCCTATGCCGGCGGCGCGGTGTCGGTGGTGGTGCTGATCGCGCTGTTCGTGACCTTGATCCCCACCACCATCGGCGCGCTGTTGTCGGCGATCGGCATCGCCGGCATGGATCGCCTCGTGCGCTTCAACGTGCTCGCCATGTCGGGCCGCGCGGTCGAGGCCGCGGGCGACGTCGACACCTTGCTCTTGGACAAGACCGGAACCATCACGCTCGGCAATCGCCAGGCGACGGAATTCTTGCCGCTGCCGGGCATCGATGAGCGCGATCTCGCGGACGCGGCACAGCTAGCCTCGCTTTCCGACGAAACGCCGGAGGGCCGCTCCATCGTCGTGCTCGCCAAGGAGAAATACGGGATTCGTGGAAGGGACATGGCGCCGCTCAACGCGCGGTTCATTCCCTTTTCCGCGCAAACGCGCATTAGCGGCATCGATGCCGAGGGGCTTTCGATTCGCAAGGGCGCGGTCGACGCCGTGCTGGCTCACGTCCAGCCTTCGCTGGTTGCCGCGGTCGATCGGGCGGGTCATGGCAATCTCGCCGTCGATACGCGCGCGGTCGGCGCCTACACCACGGCGCGCGATCTCAACGTCATCGCCGAGCGCATCGCCAAGTCCGGCGGCACGCCGCTCGCCGTGGCAAGGAACGGCAAGCTCCTGGGCGTGATTCATCTGAAGGACATCGTCAAGGGCGGCATCAAGGAGCGCTTCGCCGAGTTGCGCCAGATGGGTATCCGTACCGTCATGATCACCGGCGACAACCCGCTGACGGCGGCCGCGATCGCCGCCGAATCGGGGGTCGACGATTTCCTGGCGCAGGCGACGCCGGAAGCCAAGCTCAAGCTCATCCGCGAAGAGCAGGGCAAGGGCAAGCTGGTCGCCATGTGCGGCGACGGCACCAACGACGCGCCGGCGCTGGCGCAAGCCGATGTCGGCGTCGCCATGAATACCGGCACCATGGCCGCGCGCGAGGCCGGCAACATGGTCGATCTCGACAGCGATCCGACCAAGCTCATCGAGATCGTCGCCATCGGCAAGCAACTTTTGATGACGCGCGGCGCGCTGACGACGTTTTCCATCGCCAACGACGTCGCCAAATATTTCGCCATCATCCCGGCGATGTTCCTGGCTTTCTATCCGCAGCTCGCGGTCCTGAACATCATGCATCTGGCGAGGCCGGAGAGCGCGATCCTGTCTGCGATTATTTTCAACGCGCTGATCATCGTCGCGCTGATTCCGCTGAGCCTGCGCGGCGTCAAATACCGCCCCGCGGGCGCCGCCAGCATTCTGCGCCGCAATCTCTGGCTCTACGGCGTCGGCGGCATCATCGTGCCCTTCATCGGCATCAAGCTCATCGATTTGATCGTCACCTCGATCGGCCTGGCCTGAGGAGGAGGACCATCATGCTCAAGCAAATCCGCCCCGCCATCGTCATGATCGTCGCCATGACGGTTATCACCGGCCTCGCCTATCCGCTCGCCATGACCGGGATCGCGGAGACGATATTCCCGTATCAAGCCCAGGGCAGCCTGATCGAGAGGGACGGCAAGGTCATCGGCTCCGAACTGATCGGACAGAATTTCACCAGCGACAAGTATTTTCACGGCCGGCCCTCCGCCACCACGGAGCCCGACCCGAAAGACGCCACCAAGACGATTTCGGTGCCTTACGCGGCCGACAATTCGAGCGGTTCGAATCTTGGCCCAACCGCCAAGCCCTTGATCGACCGGATGAAGGACGATGCCGCGAAACTTAAGGCCGAGAACCCCAACACGCCGATCCCGGTCGATCTGGCGACGACCTCGGCGAGCGGCCTCGATCCGCAGATCACCCCGGCGGCGGCCGAGTTCCAGGTGCCGCGCGTCGCGAAGGCGCGCGGCATCGGCGAGGATAAGCTGCGCGAGCTGGTCGCCGAGGCGATGGAAAGCCGTACGCTCGGCATCTTGGGCGAGCCGCGGGTCAATGTGCTGAAGCTCAACTTGGCGCTCGACGCTCTGCAAAATAGGTAGGTTGCGTTAGACTAGGGCATGGTGAACGCCGAGCCCGACAAGCGCCCGTCACCGGATGCCCTGCTCGCGGCGACCGCGCGGGAGGGGCGCGGCAAGCTCAAGATTTTCCTCGGCGCCGCGCCGGGCGTCGGCAAGACCTACGAAATGCTG
>JAATGI010000385.1 GCA_015654725.1 Rhodospirillales bacterium | reverse complement strand
GCTCATAATCGTGCGGGAGTCCATGACACGGGCCGAGGCCGATCGAGGTCTCGACCGATTTGAGCCGCCCGCCCCACTCGCGGACGATCGGCGCCGAATCCGCCTCGGCGATAATAAAGCGCGCGCGCAGATTATCGCAGATGAACTGCACCTCGCCCGCCACGGAGCGCGGCATCACGGGCGCGCTGATACAGCCGATCTTGGCGAGACCGTAATAGATTTCGACGAACTCGACCGAGTTGCCGAGCATCATCATCACGCGGTCGCCATGCTTGGCGCCAAGCGCCAAGAGCATGTTAGCGGCGCGGTTGGCGCCCTCGTCCAATTCACGCCAGGTGAGATGGCGTTCGCCGACCACTAGCGCTTCGCGATCGGGCTGAACGCGCGCCTGGTGAGCGAGGGTTTCGCCGATCGTCTCCATCGCCGCGCGTCCGTTCGCGCCTAAGCGCCGACGGTCATGCGGCGTTTCTTCAGCACGCCGTTGCGATCGACCTGGGTGCGAAGCACGTTGAGTTCCCAATCGGTCGGCGGCGTGGTCTGCGGCACGTCTTTCGGGATCGCCAGCTCGAAGCCGGTATTGGCGACCACATCGGCGACCGTATAGCCGGGATGTACCGAAGCGATGCGCGCGCGATGCTCGTCCTCGGTGAAATCGAGGACACAGATCGGCGACCAGATATATTCGGGCCCGTCGCGGCCGTTGAGCGTCTGGTGCCGGCTGTCGCCGCCCGAAAGCCAGCCCGGCCCGCTGATATAGTCGCATTTATCGACGAAGATGCGCTTCGAGTGGTGCTCGACATAGACATTGGCCGAGGCCGAGCCCATCCAGATGGTGCCGACCGTGCCCGGCCCGCGCACCTTGAGCTTCGGGTGCTCGCCGATCCCGATCATGTTGATATTGCCGAATTTATCGACCTGGATGCCGCCGAAGCCGCCGGAGCCGCCGCGCTTCATCCGGCCCGAGGCGCGGCCCGGACGCTCGCCGCGCGTGCCGCCATCGACCACGTCGGCGATATAGATCTTGCATTCGGCGCCGTGGCCGCAGCGCGGGTCCCAGGTGCCGATCGGCAGGGTATCGAACTTCCCGTTATAGACGCCGGCGCCGCCGGTGAAGAGCCAGAGATCGGGCCGAACCGTGATCTGCGCCAGGCGGTTGGCCGCCAGCGCCACGGCCTGGTTGGCGCCGCCGCCGCCGGTGGTCTCGCCCTCGCCGCCGGCCTGGCGGGCCAGGACGATGGCCATGAATTCGGCCATCGAGTAGGTGTCGGTGCCGGGATAAGCAGGTTCAGCCATGGTTCGGGATCCGATGAAATTTATACCGTGTTTTCGGTCAGGAGCGGACGGCGATCGACGATCTTAGTTGCGTAAGCCGGCGCAAACCCCCGATTCGCTCGAGATATTCGTAGTGATCCTTCGGCTCCAGCACGTATTTGTCGATGTATTCTTGTGCCTTTCCGGCGCGGACCAGGTCGATATAGGTCTTCAAATGCGCCTCGTCGACCGCGTAGCTGTTCGAGGAGAAGGTCGGATGCGCGCCGTACGGCGCGTGCACGACATAATCGACCCAGAGGCCCGGCACGGTGGTGTGGCCCGGGTCTTTCTGGATCACCTCGGAGCCCACGATCTCGTCGGCCTGGACGATGACCATGTCGGCGGCCTTGGCCTTGTCGCGCTCCTGCCCGGTGCCGCCCCAGCATTGGGCGTTGCCATATTCGTCGCAGGCCTGGGCATGCATGATGAACACGTCGGCGCGCAGCGGCGGGATCGCCCAAACCGTGCGCCCGGTAAAGGGATCGACCACCTGTTTCAACTCGGGGTTGAGCCGCTTATGGTCAGTGCCATCATAGATATATTGCACCGCGTTAAAGGGCTTGCCGCCCGCCGCCGCCTGGGTCCCGAGCAGGATGAAGGGTTCGTCGGCCTCGATAATCTCCAGCGATTGCGTCTCCGCCGCCTTGCGGAAGGCGGGCGCCATGCCGAACACCTCGAACCCGACATAGGAGAGATAGAGCTTCTTCAACATGCCGGCCGCGATCGGCAGATCGGCCGCGAGCGAGGTGGTGATCGGCGGGATCAGGGTCATGCCCTTGGCGCCGGCGCGGATGGCGGCGCGGATCAGGCTCATGGCCGCGTCGGCCGAATGCGAGCCGGCGATCGAGAAAATCTTCTTGGTGGCGATGATCCGGCCCGCCTCGTCGAGATCGATGAGCTTCGATTTGCGGCGCGGATCGGCCGGAAGCTGCTCGTTCAGCGGAATCAGGCAATTGTGTTTGTGCGTCGGCATCGCTCTCCGCCCGGGCGTTCGTTATCGATGAGTTCGGAAAGATATTATGTTTTGCCCGCGCCGCCGGTCAATTTTTTATCGTCATGGCCCTCCGCATTGCTCCTCCCCCTCGATGGGGGAGGTCGCGAGCAGCCGAAGGCGGCGCGCGGGTGGGTGATCGTGACGGCGGTATCGGTTCACGCGACCCTGAGACCGAGATGCTCCGCCATGGGCGCGAAATCGCGGTCATCGTGCAGCAACGCGTGGCGATGTTCGATGCAGAAGGTGCCGATGATAATGTCGGCGGTCTTGCGGATGGTGATGCCCAACTCTCTCAGCGTGCGGTAGTTCCGGGCGGCGCGGGGGGCTAGATCGGCATCCAGCAGCGGCACGAGAACATACTGGCGCAACGCGCGTTCGATGCGCGCGGCATGGGCCTCGTCCCGCGCGCCCTGAAGCACTTCGAGCAGGATGAGGTCGCCGATCAGGAGCGGTTCCCGCGCGGCCGCCGCTTCCAATTTGGCGGTTGCCGGCGTGCGATGGCCGCGCAACTGCGCGACCCAGACGGAGCTGTCGACGAGAATCACGGCCGGCCCGGAGTACGGCCCTCGCGCATCTTGGCCAAGTCGCCTTCCCAACCCAATCCCTTGAGTTTCGCCAACGCCTTGGCCTGCTTGCGGACCCGAACCAAGAGCCGCAACCCCGCTTCCACCGTGGCCCGCTTGGTCGACATGCCCGCCGCCGTCATGGCCTGGGACAACAATTCATCGTCGATATCAATATTGGTCCGCATCGCGGCCGGCCCCGGGGGTAATGTGTATAGAATTTCCAATATATACACATCACGGCGTCGCCGCAACACTGGCGCCGGTCAATCGCGGGTTTCGCCGCGTGCGATTGTCGAATGCCTGAAACGCCGACAGCCCCCTCCCAACCCTCCCCCGCTCGCGGGGGAGGGAAGCAACGCGAAGCGTTGCAGGGTGGGGGCGCTTACGGCGGACGGATGAGCGGAAGACGCAATATCGCGCGGCAACTACCCCCCTCACCCCTTGGGCGCGGTCTCGGCGATGACCTCCAGCGGCAGCACCGTGACCTCGCCGCCGGCGACGGCTTTGGTCGCCTCGGTATAGTGCTTGAACCAATCCCGGCTGTTGAGCGCCGCGACCGAAGCATCGTCGACCACCGAGGCGAGATGATAATAGTCGCTATCCTTGGCGTTTTTCATGACGCGATAGGAGACCCCCTTGAGCGCCGGGTCGGCATCGAGGCCCGCGATGAACCGCGCGATCTCGCGATGCCAATCCTCCTTGGTGCCGTTGGTGAACCGATATTTGATGATAAAATGTTTCATCCCCGCTCCTTCATGGGTTTCGCCGCCGCCGCGCCGGTCCATTTGAGAGCGTATGGAGCGTTGGCGCAAGTTGTCAGCCGGATCGTAAAGAAAATTAGTTTTTTGACGGCGCCGCCGGGTCATTCGTGCGCTTGACGACGTATGCGTAGGGCCAATTTGCGGAAAAGGACTGTCCCATGTGAAAGTTGAAGAAGGCCCGGGGCCAAGCGGGTAGATCTCCTAACTAACGACGCCAATTTAGCCAGCCGCCCAATTCTGTCGCAAACTTTGAAACCTTCATGCAGTTATACCCACCAAATTATTGCGGGCGTCGACGTCGGCGCTCTCCCGGAACCTACAGAAGGTTCCACAGACAAGGAGAACCAGATGGATACCACCAAAACGCAAGATTCGGCCGAACCGGAAGGCGAATTCAGCCCGCAATGGGGCGAAAGCGCACCAAAAGGCGGCAGAACCGTTCTGAACCGCGTCCTTCGTGAAGGGAACAATGTACCCTTGTTTTTGGGCCAGACTTTCGTCAATTCCCTTCGTGATGTTGGCTACAGCAACACTACTTCCGCAGTCTGCGAACACGTTGACAATGCTATTCAGGCTGGGGCAACCGAAATCCGCGTCTATTTCAGTCAAGACAGAGGCAAGGAAGGCAACGCAATCGACGTGCTCGTCTATGACAACGGCAAAGGCATGGCACCGCATGTGTTGCAGGTCGCGATGTCATTCGGTGGCTCGATGTACTACCAGAATCGCGCAGGTATTGGTCGGTTCGGCGTCGGGATGAAAACCGCGGCGCTGAGCATGGGACCGGTCCTTGAACTATATTCGTGGCAAGACCGCGCGATCTACACCATGACGCTCGACGTGAACGAAATTGGTGCAAGCCGGCTTAACGTTATTCTTCTTCCCGAACCGAGACTGTTGGACAATTTGCCTTCGCAAATCTCCACGATTCTTTGCAAGCCGATGAGCTATCCAAAGGATGCGTCGCAACAAGACGTCTTCGCTTCTGACGAAGACGACGTGGCAGAGCGCTTATTCGAAACGGGTACCATTGTATTCATTCCTGATTGCGATCGGTTGACCCACAAAAAAGCGCAAACCCTGGTTGACCACGCAACAAGGGAGATGGCTCGCATCTATCGCAAATCGCTTGGCTCAGGCCTCAATCTCTATATCAATAACCGGCGTATCGAGGCGTTCGACCCGACGTACTGGATGCCAAACGCGCGTCACGTACGCATTCCCGACCTGATCGAGACGCGAAGCCGCCTCATCAATAGCTGGCCGGATATTCAGATTCCGCTTCTCGATGGAAGTAGTGAAACAGCGCCCGTCTCGGTGCGTCTCTATATGCTTCCTATTGAAGCTTGGTCCGGATTACCGCGCAAGGTTCAGAAAAACGATCTTCAGATTTTCGAAGATCACCTCGTTTCATTCGTTAGAAACGGCCGCGAAGTTCACATTGGTACTGTGAAGGAATTGTCCGGTGGCCGGCACGGCGATTCGGCGTGGCTTAGAATCCAAGTCGATTTCGGCGGCGAACTCGACGAAGCGTTCGGCGTAGCGATGAACAAGCAGGGCGTAAGGCCCAAGAAGTACGCTCTTGACGCGATCCGCGAGGCAATCCGCGGCGACGTTGCGCGCATTCGCGAAAAGACTGCGGCGTTCAGGGCCGAGCATGCACGAAAGGCTAGTAAGGCCGGGTTGACCGAAGCCGAACGCCGCGCAAATGAAGCGGACGCGTTTCAGGGCAAGCCAATACCTCAACCAGCGCCGAGCACCGACGAAGAAAGAGTGGTCTTGGAGCAAAATCTTCGGCACTTCGCGATCGGGCTTAAGCGTGATGAGGAAACCGACGAGCAAGCTTATGAGCGGATCAGAACGTCGACATACATCACTGTGTTCAAGCACGATGAATTTTGGCCGTTCTATCACGTGGAGTCGAAGCTGGGAAAAATCGTGCTGACGATCAACTCTGCGCACCCGTTCTTTTCGAAGCTGTATGAACCATTGGCTGGCCTTGTGTCCGGTTCAGCAACCGAACCTGATGACCTGTCTGAAAGCGTCGACGCGACCGCCGAGACCGGAGGTTCGGGTCGCTTGGTGGTTGCCCTACAAATGTTGTTACTGAGCTTGGCCAGAGCCCAGAGCCAGATGCTCGTAGGTGACGAAGCGGAGCAGCGGCAAATGGTCTTCGATACTCTCGGACGGGAATGGTCAGGAAATCTCAAGACGCAGCTTCAGATGCTCTAAAGAGCGACCGGCTTGAAACAAACGGCCCGACTAGGGTCGGGACCCATAAAAGGGATTCCGTTTTGCCGCGAATTTTGATTCAAGATCTCCGACGGGAGATCGGTGATGGATCGGGATTATTTTTGGCTGACCGACAATCAGTTTGCACGTCTTGAGCCGCATCTTCCGACT
>JAATGI010000216.1 GCA_015654725.1 Rhodospirillales bacterium | reverse complement strand
GCCAGGCCCGGCCGCGCCGAGGAAGCCAGCGCCGAGCTGACCGATTATCTCGCGGCGCAGAAAAAAGTCTTCACGTCGGTGCGGCGCGCCGGCGGCGGCGAGTTCTTCGAGCGCGAAGGATTGCTGTTCCTGTCCAAACCGGCGGTCGAGCAGGTCACCGGCAAAATCATCGCCGCCCAGCCGCTTCTCGGCACGCTTGCGGCCGACCCGAGCCTGCGCGGCGTGTTCGACGCGCTCGATCTCGCAGCCCAGGGCGTGCTTCACGGCGACACCACCGCCCACACGCTCGATACCACGTTCAACGCCGTCGCCGACGGCGCCGAGGCCGCGCTCTATGACCGCTACGCGCCCTTGTCGTGGCAGCATCTGTTCAGCGGGCGCGAGCCGCAAGCGACCGAACTGCGCCGGTTCGTTCTGACCAAGCCGGTCGTGAATTACGCGCGGCTCGAACCGGGCAAGGCCGCGACCCAGGCGATTTACGACTCCGCCAAGCAGCTCGGGCTGACGGCCGACCGCGGCGTGCGCGTGCGCGTCACTGGACCGGTGGCCCTGTCCGACGCGGAATTTTCCACGCTTACCAAGGGAGCCAGGCTGTCCGGCGGCTTGTCGGTGGCGCTGCTGCTGCTGTGGTTGATGCTGGGCCTGCGCTCGCTCCGGATCGTCGGGGCGATCGTGATCACGCTGGTGGTCGGGCTGGTGGCATGCGCCGATTTCGCGGTGATCGCGGTCGGCGCGCTCAACCCCATTTCCATCGCGTTTGCCGTGCTGTTCATCGGCATCGCGGTCGATTTCGGCATCCAGTTCAGTCTGCGGTATCGCGACGAGCGGTTTCGCTTCGACGATTTCACGATCGCCCTCCGGCGCACCGGGCGCGGCATCGGCAGAGCGCTGACGATCGCGGCCGCGGCCGCCGCCGTCGGTTTCCTATCGTTCGTGCCTACCGACTATACCGGCGTGTCCGATCTCGGCCTCATCGCTGGCTTCGGCATGGTGGTGGCGCTGATCCTGAACCTGACGTTGCTGCCGGCGCTTTTGACCCTATTGCGGCCGCGGGGCGAGGCCCGGCCCGTCGGGTTCGCCTGGGCGGTGCCGGTCGAGCGGTTCCTGATCCGGCGGCGCTTCGTTGTGCTCGGTATCGCGGCTTTAGCCGGGCTCGGCGGCATCGCACTGTTGCCGGGCCTCACCTTCGATTTCAACCCGCTTCACCTGCAAAACCCCAAGGACGAGGCGGTCGCGACCCTCAACGACCTCATGTCGGATCCCAACGCCACGCCCTATACCATCGATGTGTTGGCACCGTCTTCAGAAGCGGCCGACGGCCTGGCGCGCAAGCTGGACACGCTTCCCGAGGTGGCGCGGACGCTGACCGCGACCAGTTTCGTGCCGTCGGATCAGACGGAAAAACTCGCCGTCCTTGCCGACGCCCGCCAATTGCTGGGACCGACCCTGTCGCCGGCGACGCTCAAGCCCAGCCCGTCGCCCGACGACACGATCAAAGCCATTACCCGCGCGCAGGCCGACATTGCGGCGGTCGGCGCGCAAGGCAGCATGGCGGCGGAACGCCTTGCCGCCGATCTCGTCATCGCGCTGGCGCGCGGCGGCGACGCGTTGCCGCCCTTGGAGGCCAATCTCTCGGCGGGAATTCCGCAGCGCCTCAAGGAACTGCGCCTCGCCTTGTCGGCTCAGCCGGTGGATCTTGCGGGCCTGCCGGACGATCTGAAGCGCGATTGGGTCACCCCCGATGGGCGCGCGCGGATCGAGGTCTACCCCGAAGGCAACCCCGGCAACAACGACGTCCTTCGGGTGTTCGCCGCGGCGGTACGCGGCGTCGCGCCATCCGCCACCGGCACGCCGATCTCGATCCAGGAATCGGCACGGACCGTCATGAATGCCTTCACGGCGGCGGCGATCATCGCGCTCACGGTGATCGCGCTGCTGCTGGCCTTGGTCTTGCGTCGCATCGGCGACATGGCGCTGGTCCTGGCGCCGCTCCTGTTGGCGGGCCTGTTCACCTTGGCGACCTGCGTGCTGTTCGGCGTGCCGTTGAATTTCGCCAATATTATCGCGCTGCCGCTGCTGCTCGGCGTTGGCGTCGCGTTCGACATTTATTTCGTGGTGCGCTGGCGCGACGGGCAGAGCGACCTTCTCGCATCGAGCACGGCGCGCGCCATTCTGTTCAGCGCCCTCACCACCGGCACGGCTTTTGGCAGCCTGGCGCTGTCGACCTACCCCGGCACGTCGGAGATGGGGAGGCTGCTGACCCTGGCGCTGTTCTACACGCTGTTATGCACCTTCACCGTGCTGCCGGCCTTACTCGGGCCGGTCAAAAGCGGGGCGAAAGCCAGCGGAAAAAACTGACCGGCTGCCCGCCGGGAGCGAGATGGCCGCCCGGCCCGATGCGCAATCGTTGATCGCGCCATTCGACCGTGCGGGTAAAGAAACTGGTGACGAAGACGGCGAAGGAGAGGAAATCGCGCACCGGCACCAGCCATGGCGGCGACCGCGGCAGATTTAGCGCCGTTTCGGTCGCCCGCGCCATGATCCACCGGCACAATACGACCCAGGCGAACAGCGCCGCGCCGCTTTCGCTCCAACCGGTGAGCAGGTTGGCGAGCAGGACCAGCATCAGCGGATGCGTGACGAACGAGCCGACGAACCCGGTCGGCGCCAACGTCCTGATGGTGCGCGCCCAGCGCAATTCATGACGGAACAGAGAGCGGAAGCCGCGCTCGGCCACGACATTGTCGACGAGATACGACGACAGAACGACACGCAGGCCCAAGGCGCGCACCGCCTCGCCGAAGGCGTGATCGTCCGCCAGCACGTCCGAAAACGCGGCAAACCCGCCGATCGCGCGCAGCGTGTCCTTGCGCATGGCCACCGTCGCGCCGAAGCAGCCGGAACCCGCGCTCAAGGCCTCGGCCACGACCGCCTGCGGCAGGAATCCGTGATTGATATGAAGGGCCGCGAGACGCGACCAAAATTCGGCGGAGGCGCGGCCGCGGTAGAGGCACGTCACCAGCCCCACTTCCGGCTGCGATAGCGCCCCCACCAGGGAGGCGATGTAATCGGGCCCGACGCGAATATCGGCATCGGCCATGATCAAGACTTCGTGACGCGCCGCCGGCAGCATGTTCTCAAGATTCGCGACCTTGCGGTTGCCGGCGTCCCAGCCGGGCTGCACCACCAGCGTAATATCCGCCGCCGGAAAATCCGCCATCAGGCGCCGAACCAAGGCAATCGCGGGATCCCGGGGGTTCTGCACGCCGAAGACGATTTGCGCCGCAGGATAACGTTGCACGCAGTAGGACTTAAGATTGTCGTAAAGTTCCGGTTCCTCGCCGCATAACGGCTTCATGACCGTTACCGGCGGCTGTTCGGCGGGGATCGGCACCACGCGCCGGGCGAATTCCCGCACCGTCGCCGCGGCGACGAGCAGGTAAAGGCTCCCCAACGCGCCGCCAGCCAGCAAGAACCACTGGCAAAAGGTTAATAGCTGCTCCGGCATCCCTGCCTCCAGGGAACGGTTTTTTGCCGCAATCGGTTGTACGCTTACGGGTCGCCCGAACAATCGCAAAATTGCTGTTGCATTTCGGCCGCGTCATTGTCAACCATTTCGCAGCACGAAGGGGTTACAGTTGATTCGATATCCTAACATGTCCCATTCCCCAATCGCAAAATTCCGCCATTGCTGCCTCGTTTTCGCGGTTGGCGCCGTGGTGACGTTAAGCGCTTGCGCGGCCCAAGCCGATTTGGACGAGATGAACGACCCGCTTGAGCCGATGAATCGAGCGTTTTTCGATTTCGACATGTTCCTGGATCGGATCATGATCAAGCCGGTGGCGCAGGTTTACGTCGCGGTCGTGCCCGCGCCGGGCCGCCACGCGATTCGCAACGTGCTCGACAATATGGGCGAGCCGATCGTGTTCGCGAACGACATTTTGCAGGGCGAATTCAAGCGCGCGCACACCACGGTCGCCCGCTTCCTCCTCAACAGCACCTTCGGTCTCGGCGGCATTTTCGATTGGGCGAGCGCGGAAGGGATGGAAAAGCAGACCGGGGATTTCGGCCAGACCCTGTATGTTTGGGGCGTCAGCGACGGTCCTTACCTGTTCCTGCCGCTGCTCGGGCCGTCGAACGTGCGCGACGGGGTCGGGTACGGCGTCGATTCCTTTGCCGATCCGGTCGGCTATGCGTTCTGGAACGCCGGCGGGCTTCAGTGGCTGGATTGGACCCGACTCGGCATCGACGGCATCGACGAGCGGGCGCAAAACATCGACACGCTCGACGAACTGCAAAAGAACGCGATCGACTTTTACGCCGAGCTTCGCAGCCTATCGCGCCAGCGCCGCACCACCGTGCTGCGTCATGGCGAGCCCGCGCCGCTCCCCAAGTTCGAATCCCTCTACAATGAGGACGAGAAGGGCGGCTCGAAGAACGTCTCGGACCAGCCCAAACCGGCCGTCAATTCAAACTGAGGGCCGCGCTCTAACCTTTTTGTTCCGTGGCTTTTTTGCGTAGTGCTTCGACCAACGCCTCGGCGCCGCCGCGATTGAGAACGGCGGAAAACTCGGAGCGCCGCGTCGCCAGTTCGCTGATCGTGCCGCTGAGATAGACATCGACGATCTTCCAGACGCCATCGTCCAACGCCATCAGGTAATCGAGCTGTACCGGATCGCCATCCTTGCGCACGAGCTTGGTATGGACGATGACGTTGCCGTCGCTGTTGGTCGGATCGGGATCGACATCGAACCGCTCGCCGGCATAATCGGTGAAGCGGCTCGCGTAGGTGGCGACGCTGTAGTCGCTGAACGCCGAGATGAGCTCGGCCTGCTGCTGCGGCGTCAGGCCCTGCCAGCGTGGCCCGACGGCAAGCCGAGTCATGCGCGGCAGATCGAAGGCCCTTATCACTGCGGGCGCGAGCCCGTCGCGGCGGCCGGCGAAGCCGAGCCGCTGTCCGTCCTTCATGGTTGCGAGCAACGTGTCGTAAAACGCGCTGACCACTTGCCCCTGCGGCGAAATCGCCGCCGCCATCGCGAATCGGGTGGACGAAACCAGCGCGGCGACGGCCGCTCCGGCTAGCGAATGGCGAAGGATGGCTCGGCGCGTTATCATGCGTGGTAAACACCTTTCTCGCTTGCACCGGTTCAGTGCAGCACCGTCCCTATATAGGGAGCGTCGCGTTTTCCTGCATCCTTTTGTTTTTTAAGGCGCTCTAGAGCCGGATCGCTCTTGATGGAATCGCGTCGCGATTCCGTCAAGAGCGTGAATCCGTCTCTACTCAATAAACTAGAGCGCGATTCACGTTTCAGACGTAAGCGATTCGCGCTTCCGTCCGAAACGATCGCGCTCTAGGCTCGGCGCTCGACCACGAAACGCGCCGCTTGCCGCATCGGTTCGGCATTGCGGTCGAACAGATCGAGATGGGCCACCGCCTGCGTCACCAGAAGCTCGGCATGGGCACGGGCGCGCTCGATGCCGAGGATCGAGACGAACGTCGCCTTGCCGGCGGCGGCGTCCTGGCCGACCGGTTTGCCGGTCTTTTCCGGCGAGCCCTCGACATCGAGGAGATCGTCGGCGATCTGGAACGCCAGGCCGAGATCGTGGGCGTAACCGCGCAGCGCTTGCCGGGCCTCGTGCGGCGCCTTGCCGAGAATGGCGCCGGCCTCGCAAGAAAAGGCGATCAGGGCGCCGGTCTTGAGCCGTTGAAGGCGCGTGATCGCGCCGATATCGAGATCGGGCCGGTGCTCGGCGATCAGATCGATCATTTGGCCGCCGACCATGCCCTGATTGCCGGCGGCGAGCGCCAGCGCCGCGATCAGCTCGCAGCGCACGCCGGGATCGCCATGGGTGTCGGGCTGCGCCAGCCCCTCGAACGCCAGCGTCAGCAGGCCGTCGCCGGCCAGCACCGCGGTGGCATCGTCGAACGCCTTGTGGCAGGTCGGCCGGCCGCGGCGCAGGTCGCTGTTGTCCATCGCCGGCAGATCGTCATGCACCAGCGAATAGGCGTGGACCATTTCGACCGCCGCCGCCGCCTGCAGCCCGCTGCGCCGGCTGACGCCGAACAGCCGCGACCCCGCGAGCACCAGAAACGGCCGCAGCCGCTTGCCGGGGCCGAGCGCGGCATAGCGCATGGCCTCGAACACCCGCGCCTCGAGCCCCTCGGGCACAGGGATCAGCCGGTCGATCACCATATCGACCGTCCGCGCGGCGTCGGCGAGCGCCACCGCGAAATCGGTCTCGTCGGCGCGTTGCGGGTCAGTCAAGCGTCACCGGCTCGGTCTTGATCTGCCCGTCCGCGCCGACCACGATTTTATCGACGCGCGCCTGCGCCTCGCGCAGCTTCGCCTCGCAATGACGCTTCAAGAACGCGCCTCGCTCATAGGCGGCGATCGCCTCGTCGAGCTTGCCGCTGCCGCCTTCGAGCCGCTTGACGAGCTGCTCCAGCTCGCCAAGCGCGTCCTCGAAGCTCAAAGCGGCGACGTCCGGTGGCGTCTGGGGTTCGGCCATGATTCACTCTAGGCAGTGAGTCGGGGAGGCGGCAAGCGGTTCGGCCGCCGGTCAGGCCGCCATCAGCGCCGCGACATGCGCGGCGGCGCTGGCGCCGAGCGCGGGCAGATCGTAGCCGCCTTCGAGCGACGACACGACTCGGCCTTCGGCGTGGCGCGCGGCGACGGCACAGAGTCGCGCCGTGGCCCAAGCAAAATCGGCCTCGTCCAAATTGAGGCCCGCCAGCGGATCGCGCCGGTGCGCGTCGAAGCCGGCCGAGATCAGCACGAAGCCGGGGCGAAAATGTTCGAGCGCGGGCAAGATCGCGGTCTCGAAAGCGGCGCGGAATTGGCGTGATCCCGCCCCTGGCGGCAGCGGCGCATTGACGATATTGCCGACGCCGGTTTCCTCGGCGGCGCCGGTGCCGGGGTAAAGCGGCGATTGATGGGTCGAGGCGTAGAGAAAATGCGGATCGGCTTCGAAAGCGGCCTGCGTGCCGTTGCCGTGATGGACGTCGAAATCGACCACCGCGACCCGCTCGCGGCGATGGACCCGGTGGGCGCGCGCGGCGCCGATGGCGATATTGTTGAACAGGCAAAAACCCATCGCGCGTTCGGGCTCGGCGTGGTGGCCGGGCGGCCGCACCGCGCAGAAGGCGTTGGCGCATTCGCCCGCCATCACCGCATCGACGGCGGCGCACACGGCACCCGCCGCGCGCAGTGCCGCCTCGCCCGAGCCCGGGGAGATGACGGTGTCGGCATCGATCGCGGCGTGGCCCGTCGCCGGCATCGCGGCGAAAATCTCCTCGACGAACGACAACGGATGAATCAGCGCCAGATCGTCGCGGGTGCAATTTGGCGCTTCGATGCGAAGCAAATCGTCGAAGGCCCCCTGTGACAGCGCAGCCAAGACAGAACGCAGCCGTTCCGGCGACTCCGGGTGATGCCGCCCGGTGTCATGGGCCAGACAGGCCGGGTGGGTGACCAGGGCGGTGGTCATGAACGGGCAACCAGATCTAGATCGAAGCCCCATGCCGGTTTTGCTGCATTTGCAGCGAATCTGCAGCTAATTCTCCTTTTGCGTGCACCAAATTCTATCATGTATAGCACCATCTTTGGGGCCGATGTACGCTTCATGCGTATAAGATGAGGCGGACCGCGAACGATGTCAAGAGACGCGGCTTTCTCCGAGGTATCCCGACAACCCAAGGTTCGATCATTTGGAATCACAGGCGACCGACGTTTCGCTTCCTCTGGGTCCTGCTTTCGCCGGAACGACCGGCCATGCTTGATACGGTTCCGGCGAGCGTCTAGAACAGCGCGCGCGGTCCCCTTCGTCTAGAGGCCCAGGACGCCGCCCTCTCACGGCGGCAACGCGGGTTCGAATCCCGCAGGGGACGCCAACTCGATATCCTCTGGTTTTTCGCATCCGGCAAAAGCCGTTACGCGTCACCGGCAAAAAATTCGGGTGGCGCGCGGGTCATCGTCGTCGATGTAGGTATAGTCGACTTCGCAGAGTTTGGTGCCGGGCGGGATCGGCTTCGTTGTCGTGCGGCCACCCTTATAGTGACAGCGGAGAAACACATCGGGTTCGCCGGCCATCGGAAAAACCTCGCGGCCACGACGCCCAGACGGGTCGTATTCCGGCGGTGCCGCGGCGATGGTTCCAAGTTTGCCGTCCGGCGAACCGATCTTGAGTTCGAGATAGAGGAACGGTAACCGGTTGCCCCCAGCCTTCGCCGGCGGCAGGCTCGCTGGACAGGTGACGGCATCGCGATCCGCGGCATGCGATCGCGGCGACGCCAGCGCCGCGCCGATGACGGCGACGGCCAGAGCGACCCCGGACACTGTGCGGCTCATTGGCTCTATGATAGACGCAAACGCTTCAAGGAGGTTCGATGGTGAGCCGACTCTCGCTGGCCTCTCACCGTTGCCGAGGCGGGGCCGCTTGAGTTGATCGATGCCGCGGCGGCGGGCGGCTTCGACGCCATCGATTTGCGCGTCATTGGCCCGCCGGGAGTCGCACCGATCGCGCCGGTCGCCGGCAACGAGGCGCTCGTGGCCGCGATCCGGCACCGTCTCGCCGCCACCGGCATCGGCATTTTTTCGGCAACCGGGATTTGGCTCGCCCCCGACTTTGCCGTGGCGCAGGTCGAGCGCGCGATGGCCGTTGCCGCCGAGTTGGGCGCCAGTCATTGCCTTGCCGCCGGCTACGATCCCGACCGGCCGCGCCTCGTCGCGAATTTCGCCGCCTTGTGCCAAGCCGCCGCCCGGCTCGGGCTCGGCATAGCGCTTGAATTCATGCCCTACATCGAAGTCAAGACGATCGCCGATGCGGCGGGCGTGCTGGACGAAGCGGCCCAGCCCAATGCCGGGCTGGTGATCGACGCGCTCCATCTCGCGCGCTCGGGCGGCACGCCGGCCGAGGTCGCGGCGATCGAGCGCGAACGCATCGCCTATGTTCAGCTTTGCGATGCGCCCCTGGTGAAACCGCCGGAACTCGCGCCGCGCGAGGAATCGCTGCGCCACCGGCTTTATCCGGGCGAAGGCGAACTGCCGCTGTTCGATCTGATGGCGGCGCTGCCGCGCGAGGTGACGATCGATGTCGAAGCGCCGTGCGCGGCCGATGCGCATCTCCCCTTCGCCGAGCGCGCACGCCGCGCGGGCGACGCCACCCGCCGCTTCTTGGCGGCTTATCGCGGCGCTAGAGTCTGATCCGTTCAGATTGGAACACTCAACCGTCACCCCGGCGAAAGCCGGGGTCCAGGGCCAGCGACGCGCGATTACCCTGGGTCCCTGCTTTCGCAGGGACGACGAAGAGTTTGATTCCATTTCACTGGATCAGACTCTAGGGCTTAGACCGTCACCGGATCGCTGAAGAGTTCGGGGAACAAGCCGGCACGGGCACCGTCCACGAACGGCACGTCGCGCGGCAGTTCGAGGGCGCAGGACCGAACTTGTTGCGCGGCGGTATCCAGGCCGGGGATCGCTTGGCCCGTGCGATTGGCCTCGACCGCGCGCAGCAACGCGCGGCGCATCATGACGATGCCGCGATCGGTGCCCACCAGATGTTCGAGGCTGCGATCGACGATCGGCCCCATGCTTTCCTGCAGCGAGGCATCCTGCATGCCGATGCCCTCCACGCCGCTGAAGAAAATGCCCGCCGCCTGCGCCGCGCGATCCATCAGGTAGTCGTTGCCCTTGTTGGCGCGGGGAACGAAGGTGCCGGGCTGGTATTTGACGTGGATGCCGGCGCCCGCATTCATCGCCGCGCGCTCGCTCGGCGTCAGCGCCCGGCGCGGGTGATAGGAAATGCTCCAGGCCCAGCAATGCTCGTCATCGATCGGAACCCAGGCATGGCCGCTCACGGGGTTGCGGCCCCGCGGCGGAATGAGGGTGTAGAACGGCGCCAGCCACGGCGTGATGCGCCAGTAATACCGCCCGTTATCGGCGTTGCGCCGAGCGGCGATCAGCAGCCCGCCCTCGAACTCGCCGATCTCGAACACCGGCGCCAGATCTTCTTCGTTGTAGCGATTGCCCTTGCTGCCCTGGAGCAGCGGGTCGGTGCGCAACGCGCCGCCATGCAGGAACGAGACATGACTCGAATCGATGCCGCCCTCGACCGCCTGAAGATAGTTGGATTCTTGCAGCCGCTTGGTGACGAAGCGGCGCTCGTCCGGCACCAGCGCCCATTCATAGGCCGGCGGATCGGGGCGCAATTCGGGCGGACCAAGATAGGCCCACACCACTTGGCCGCGCTCGACGCAGGGATAGGATTTGAGCTTCACCCGCGCGCGGATGCCGGACTCTTCGGGCTCGGACGGAAGATCGACGCATTGTCCGGTGACGTCGTATTTCCAACCGTGATAGGCGCAGCGCAGGCCGCATTCCTCGTTACGCCCGAACCATAGCGAGACGCGGCGATGGGCGCAGAATTCGTCGAGCAAGCCGATGCGTCCCTCGCTGTCGCGGAACGCGATCAAGCGCTCGCCCAGGAGCTGAACCCGCACCGGCGGACAATCGGGACCGG
>JAATGI010000350.1 GCA_015654725.1 Rhodospirillales bacterium | reverse complement strand
TGGCTGATCGCCAGGATATGCGCCTCGTTGAAGGCGTTGTCGAAGGCCGAGACGCGATGACCCGAGGTGCCGAAGGCGACGCGCTGCGACGCGACCGCCGGGTCCGGCTTGCCGGCGAAATACGCCGTCACCAGCCGCGGCACGTTGACCAGCATCGACGACTCGACCGGTTTGCCCGCGAACGGACTCACTATTTCCGGCATGACATTCCTCGCCTGGCGCCCAAAGGGAACTTCATCCGAGCACGACCCGCACGCGATGGATCGCACCGTCATCCGCGAGCGGGATGCGCGCTTGATTTCCGGAAAGAGCCTTGCCGTCGAGTTCCGCACGGACCACGCCACGGCTGACGCCGTCCGGATTCTCGACCGCGATGTCGTAGCGGCTCGAATGGTAGCGGAAATTTATACTGAAGCCCGGCCATGCTTTCGGGATGCAAGGGTCGATGAGCAGTGAAGCACCCTGCAGACGGAATCCGAGAATCCATTCGAGGCCGGCGCGATACATCCATCCTGCCGATCCGGTGTACCAAGTCCATCCGCCGCGTCCGACATGGGGCGGCATGGAATAAAGATCGGCGCAGACGACATAGGGCTCGACCTTGTAGCGCTGAACGGCGTCGGGCGTGCTGGCGTGATTGATCGGGTTCAGGATCGAGAACAGTTCGCCGGCCTTGTCGCCGTCGCCGAGTATGGCGAAGGCAATCGCCGACCAGACCGCGCCATGCGTGTATTGGCCGCCATTCTCCCGGATGCCGGGCGGATAGCCCTTGATATATCCGGGGTCGAGTGGCGTTCGGTCGAAGGGCGGGGCGAAGAGGAGGACCAGCCCGTTCTCGCGGCGGACCAGATTTTTCTCGACCGCCGCCATGGCTTGCGCGGCGTGGGCCGGATCGGCGGCCCGGGAAATCACGCTCCAGGATTGCGCGATCGAATCGATCCGGCATTCGTCGTTCGACGCCGAACCGAGCGGCGTGCCGTCATCGAAATAGGCGCGGCGATACCAGCCCCCATCCCAGCCTTCCCGTTCCAAGGCTTCGTCTAAGCCTGTCGTATGCCATCGCCAGTTTGCGGCGCGCGCCTGTTCTCCCCGGCCATCGGCCAAGCGAGCAAATGCCGTGAGCGCGGCGTGAAGAAACCAGCCAAGCCAGATGCTTTCGCCCTTTCCGTGCTCGCCGACGCGGTTCATGCCGTCGTTCCAGTCGCCAGTACCGATCAGCGGCAAGCCATGACTGCCGAGCGCGAGACTCTGATCGAGCGCCCGCGCGCAATGCTCGAACAGGGTGGCCTGCTCGTCGGACACCGTGGGCTGAAAGAAAGCGTCGGTCTCACCCTCGCGCAGGGCGGGGCCTTCGAGGAACGGAACCATCTCGTCCAAGACGGCGAAATCGCCGGCGGCTTCGATGTAATGGGCGACGACATAGGGCAGCCAGATTCGGTCGTCGGAGACGCGCGTGCGTACCCCGCGCCCGGATTCCGGCAGCCACCAATGTTGCACGTCGCCCTGGACGAATTGCCGCGCCGCTGCGCGCAGCAAATGCGCGCGCGTTACCGCCGGCTGCGACACGCACAGCGCCATCACGTCCTGAAGCTGGTCGCGGAAGCCGTAGGCGCCGCTCGCCTGGTAAAAGGCCGAACGCGCCCAAACGCGGCAGGCGAGAGTCTGATAGAGCAGCCAACGGTTTAAGAGAATGTCCATCGAACGGTCGGGCGTCGTCACTTGAACCGTGCCGAGCGCGTCGTCCCAGAGACGGACCACCGCGCCGAGAACGGCATCGAGATCCGCAGCTCGGTATTTTTTGAGCAGCGATTGCGCTTCGGCCGTCGTGGCCGTTTCGCCGAGCAGAAAAACGATCTCAACTGTGCCGTTCGTCTTGAGCTCCAGCCGGGTTTGCAAAGCGCCGCAAGGATCGAGACCCGCGCCGATCCGTTTGGAAAGCGGCGCCGCGCCGGCAAGGGCAACCGGCCGATCGAGAATGCCGTTTCGGCCGAGGAACTCGGTCCGGTCCCCGGTCCATGACAACTGCCGGCCGGCAAGGTCGGCGAACGCCACGCGCCGCCCGAATTCGTTGCTCCAAGGGTTGCGCGCCAGCATCGCACCGGTCTCGCCATCGATCTCGGTGACGATGAACGGTGCCGCGGCGGCACGAGACGCGCCGAGCACCCACTCGACATAAGCGGTGACGGAGAGACGCCGCGTTCGCCCGGAATGATTCGTGATTTTCAGCCGGGATATCTTGATCGAATCGTCAACCGGCACGTACTGCAACAGTTCGAGCGCGATGCCATGCGAGACATGCTCGAACCGGCTATAGCCTTGGCCGTGTCGAGCGACATAGGACGAGCCCTGCTCGCGGATGGGCAGAGCCGTGGGACTCCATAATTCCCCGCTATCCTCGTCGCGCAGATAGATCGCCTCGCCCGGCACGTCGCTTACCGGATCGTTCGACCATGGCGTGATGTGGTTCTGCTGACTGTTGAGCGACCAAGTGTAGCCGCCGCCCTCGACCGAGGTTTGGAAGCCGAAGGAACGGTTGGAAACGACGTTGATCCAGGGCGCGGGCGTCCATTGCCCCGCCTCGAGGATCGCGACGTATTCCCGTCCGTTGTCGGCGAAACCGCCAAGCCCGTTGAAAAACTCCAGCGCCGGTAGCCGCGGAGCGGCTGGCGCGGGCGCCGACGGCGGCAAGCGCCTTGGCGGCGACGCCGATGGCTTGGGCTCCAACACTCTTCTGACTTGTTCGGAAAGGCTGCCGCGGTGACCGACCAGCACCGCTCGGGCGACAGTCTGTAGCAGGCTCCGCACTTCGGTCGAGACCAGATCGGCGCGCAAGATGAAGACGGCGCCCCGCTCGCCTTCTCCGGCCGGTTTCGGCCGCGACCGATTGGCTCGAACGAGGGCTTCCAGAGAGGTCTGAAGGTCTTGCGCGTAGGAGGACGCTCTTTCGTTGAGAATGACGAGATCGACGGACAATTGCTTCATCCGCCAATATTCGTGGGCGAGGAGCAATTGCCGAACGATGGCGAGATCGCTGGCTTGATCGACGCGGACCAGGATGATCGGCAGGTCGCCGGAGATTCCGTGAGGCCACAGCAGCGATGCCGCGCCGCCACCGCGTTTGAGCGAATCGGAGGACGGCCGCAAGGTCGGGTCGGCGTAGAGCACGCGATTGGCGAGGCGCTGAAAAAGATGCGCTTCGCCCGCGCCGATCCCGAGATGGTGGAGCTGCACTTGCGCCTGGGTCCAAGCCAGCGTGGCCGCGCGGTCGAACGCCATGGCGCCGCGATGTTTGTCGACGAGATCGAGCACTTCCTCTCGGGAAGAGGCGATCAGCGTCCAGAACGCCACGCGCGCGGTGGTCCGTGGGGAAACCCGAACGACGCCGCGAAGGCTGAAGATCGGATCGAGCACGGCGCCGACCGTGTTTGAGAGCGAGCCATGGGCCATCGCGATCGGCGTCCGAATGCCGCGTCCGCGCCCGAGGAAGCGCGCCCGGTCGGTCTCGAACTGCACATCGCCAACGGCATCGCCCTCGATGACCGCGAGATGCGCCGCCCATGCCCGAGGGTCGCTCGGCGATCCTCGCCGCCGCGTGGCCAGAATGGCGCCGACATCGGCGACGAACTCGGTTTCGACGAACAGCTTTGAGAATGCCGGATGGGCATCGTCGGCGGCGTACGGCGCCAACACGATTTCGGCGTAAGAGGTCAACTCGATTTCCCGGACTTGGCTGCCGAGATTAGTGATCGACACACGGCGAACCTCCGCGTCGTCCTCCGACGAGACCGTCACTTGCAACGTCGTCGTGACAGTTCCGTCCTGCCTGACAATTTCCGCCCGGCCCTCGGAGAAAGCGACCTCGTAACGGTCCGGCTCGGCGCCACTCGGTTGATAACCCGCCGACCACACCGCGCCGCTGCGCGTATCGCGTAAGAAAACGTAACTGCCCCAGCAATCGCGGGTGACATCCTCCCGCCATCGCGTGACCGCGATGTCCCGCCAGCGGCTGTATCCGGAACCCGCCGCGGTCATCATCACCGCGTAGCCGCCATTCGAGAGCAGGTGCGTGCGCGGCGTCAGGTCGTGCGGAGAACTGAATCGGCGCTGTGTCGATGACGCGAGTTCGCCGCTACCGGCGGCGGCTTCCATGGTCTCGGTCTTTGGTTCGGATATCGCCACATCGCGCGGCATGCGTTCCTGAAGCAGAAGCTCCGTCGCCTGGATAATCGGCTCGGCGTGAAACCGGCTGCGCATGGCCCCGTCGTGAAGCGCATCGGCGATCGCGACGACGCTCATTCCTTGATGATGAGCCATGTACGCGCGCACGACGACGACATTCGTCCCGGCGGGAAGGCGCGCCTTGGTGTAGTCCATCGCCTCGTACCAACCGTATCGGCCGCGGCCGCCAATCTCGGCCAGACGCACGAAGTTTTCGGCTGCGGCTCGCGGATCGACCATGGCCGCAAGCGCGGTTGCATAAGGCGCGATAACGGTATTGTCGCCGAGCCCCCGCTTAAACCCCAGACTTGGAATGCCGGAGCTCGAATACTGATAGGTCAGTTCCAGGTCTCGCGCATTGTAGGCTGACTCCGACGCGCCCCACGGCACGCCGCGCGCGGCGCCATACGCCATCTGCTCCCGGACGACCTCGCGGCTGGTCTGCTCGAGCAGACTTCCGGCCGGCGCGCGCATCACCAGCGACGGCATCAGATATTCGAACATCGAGCCTGACCACGAGATCAACGCGGAACCGCCTCTGACAGGGGCCACGGCACGTCCGAGCCGGAACCAGTGGCGGCCGGGTATGTCTCCCTTGGCGATCGCGACGAAGCTCGCGAGACGCGCCTCGGATGCAAGCAGATCGTAGTAGCTGGGATCGAGACTTCCCTCGGCAACCCGATATCCGATCGAGAGAAGTTCGCGCTCAGGATCGAAGAGAAAGTCGAACGCCATCGCCTCGAACAGCTTGTGCGCAAGTTCGACGAGCGCCACCAGGCGGCGCTCAAACGCGGCCGCCGCTTGCGAGGAGCGCTTGAAACCGTCGATCAGGACGTCGATTTTGGAACAGTCATCGCCACCTGAGTCGGTCTTGGCGGCAAGCATCGCCCGCCGGCGCGTCAGAACGGAAATGGCCGCCTCACATAGGTCCGGCAGCGTGGCAATTGTCGGCATGGCGCCCAATAGCGAGGCCAACTCATCGTCGGCGACATCGCGAGCGAGGAATTCCGCCCATGGCACCAGGGATTCGAGATCTCGTCGATGACCGACAACCGACGCGCAAACCGCGGTCGCCCAGGTCAGCGTTTCTTCGACGGCGCCGGTGCCACCGTGGCGCTCCTCGGTCAGCGTCCGCGCGATGTCGGCGACTTTTCCGGTATTGAGCTCCAGTTCCTTCAGCCTTCCCGCTATAGCCGAGAGAGTCGGAGGCGTCTGCCGGAGCGCCGTGCCGACACTATCGAGCGCGCTATCCAATTGTTTCCGGGTCGCCGATCCGGGATCGTCGGCCCGCTCGCGCAGGGATTCGCGCGTGAGTTCGAGCGCATCCTCGATCCCGACCAGCCATCGTGGCTCCGTCACGGGACGCGTTATCATCTCTTCGCAGGCATTCCACAGAGCGATCAGATGTCCCGCGAGATTCCCGCTATCGACCGAGGAAATGTATTTCGGGTCCAGCGGGCGAAGATCGCGTGTGTCGTACCAGTTGTAGAAATGACCGCGCACGCGTTCGAGCCCGCTCATCGTTTGCAGGGTCGCCTCCAGCCGCTCCACGGTCTCGGTCATTCCGATCCAGCCGAAATCGCGAGCGGCGGCCACGGACAGCAGGTACAGACCGAGATTCGTAGGCGATGTCCGATGGGCGATCGCCGCGGGTTCTTCTTGAAAATTGTCCGGCGGAAGCATGTGATCCTCGGCCGTAACGAAGGTCTCGAAAAAGCGCCAGGTGCGGCGAGCGATCAGGCGCAGCGAGCGGGCGTCCGCGTCGGAGACAGGCGAGAGAATCGACACTGGCGCGGCCAGGCTGGTCCAACGGGCCACGGCGGGCGACAATAGCCAAAGAACCAAGAACGGTGCCGCGACCGGCCAAGAGTTCGGCGTAACCCAAGCGACGAACGCCGTTGCCCCGGCCGCGAGGACAACAGCGCCGGCCATCTGCCGATAAAACCCCGCGAGTTCGAGCCGTGGACTGACCTTCGCCTGGGCGGCGGTGACCCATTCGAGCAGATTCCGCCGCGACACGATCAGGCGAAAGAGCGTCCGCAGGATTGCGTCGGACATGGTCCAGGCTTGATGCGCCAGAAATGTCACCAGGAGCAAGATTTGCGATAGCGCGAGCCTGAGGTCCGTACCAATCGCCCGCAGATGGATTCGCATCGAAAGCCCGGGCCGTCGCGGCACGATGCCGGTCAGAAAGGGAAGCAGCGCCGGTATCGCGATCGCGGCGACAATGAATGCGCTCCACAGCGCCGCGGAGCCGAGCGGCAATGTCCACCCGCCCAGCAAAGCTAGGAATCCGACCGGCGCCGACAAAGACCGGCGCAGATTGTCGATCATTTTCCAGCGGCCAACGAGCGGGATGGCGCGAGAATGTCGGTCGCCGTTCGAGGTTCGTCCGCGACCGAGAATCCAAGGCAGCAACTGCCAATCGCCACGCGCCCAGCGATACTGGCGCGACACGGCGACATCGTAACGTGCCGGAAACTCGTCGATGACTTCGATGTCGGATACCAGTCCGGCCCGAGCGAAGATACCTTCCAGCAGGTCGTGACTGAGGAGCGTGTTCTCAGGAATCCTGCCGGCGAGCGCGGCTTCAAAGACATCCACATCGTAGATTCCCTTGCCGCAATACGAGCCTTCGCCGAAGAGATCCTGGTAGACGTCCGAGACCGCGCAGGCATAGGGGTCCATGCCGCTGGTGCTCGAAAAGACGCGCTGAAATAGCGATCCTTCCCGGCCGGTCGGCATTGAGGGCGTGACCCGCGGCTGAAGCACCGCGTAACCCTCGATGACGCGGTGGGAATGTGGATCCAGCATCGGACGGTTCAGCGGATGCGCCATTTTCCCGATCAGGCGTTTGGCGGCGCCCCGCGGCAATCGCGTATCGGCATCGAGGATAATGACGTAGCGGACGCCGGCGGGCACGGTCGGCGAGTGGGCATCGGCCGCGATAAAATTCGTGTCGGTGGCGCCGCGCAGCAAGCGATTGAACTCGTGCAACTTGCCGCGCTTGCGTTCCCATCCGATCCATTTTTTTTGTCCGTCGTTCCAAAGCCGGCGACGATGAAGCAGGAGGAACCGATCACCGGCCGGGGCCGGCCCATGGCGCCGATTCAAGCCGGCGATCCCCTCGGCGGCAGCGGCGAGCAACTCGTCGTCGCCCGGCGCGCTTTCGGTGGCGGAGTCGGTCCAATCGGAAAGCAGCGCGAAGCAGAGGTCGCCATCGGCGTTCGCCAGATGGTGAACCTCCAGCCGCTCGATCTGCGACGCGATGGCGAGGCGCGACGTCAAAAGCGTGGGCATGACGACCATGGTGCGCAGGCTCGACGGCACGCCGGCGGAAAGTTCGAGGCTCGGCAGCGTGATCGCGCCGAAGCGATTGGTGGCGCCGCAATTCACCAACGCCATGGCCGCGTCCGACGCCGGCAGCAGCGCGAGAAGGCCAAGCCCGCAGTAAGCCCAACTGCCTCCCGGCACCGTGACCCAGTACAATATCATCGCGACGATCAGGGCGGTGATGATCGCGATCGCGCCGAGATATCCCGAAATCCCGATGAACGCATTCGCGCGGGTGAGCCATTCCTTCACCGGAACGCGAAATCCAAGTTCCCGCTCGAACGACAGACGCCCTTTGCCGATAAGGTAATACCCGGGGTCTTGCTCGCGCGCCGACATCGCGCCGTCCTTGCTTTCGGCCGCTTCTCCAGCGCGCTGGGCGGCCAGCAGCGCCAGCCGAGCCACCTCGTTTTCCGGGTGCGTCGAGCCTCGCGCCAGCTCTTCGATCGCGCGCCGATATAAATCCCGCGTTGGGAAATCGAGTGCGGCGAAATCGCTGTCCGCGCGCAATATCGCGTCAACCGGACTGACGCTCTCGAACAGCCCCCGCCAATCGATCGCGGACATCAGGCGCATGCTGGTGATGACGTTGCGGATCGTCACGTTCGCCGCGCCTTGACGTTGCTGTTCCTCGTGGACGATGCCGTCGGGGGTGGTTCCCTGGGCCGCCAAGCGTTCGTCCAGCCAGTGCAGCGCCGGCATGACTCTTGGATCCTGATCGCGCAGCCGCTGGACGAGCTGAACCGCGAACGCCGTCGGCAATGGTCCTTGCCCGTGTCGCAACACCGTGTCCGCCGGCTCGGACTCTCGGCCGCCGACGCCCAACAGCCGGTCGGCCAGATCGTTGGCCTCCTGACGGGCTGTTTGGTAATTTACGATGTCCTCGGCCAACCGCCGCAAATTCTCCACCAACACGACCCGTAATGTGATCGCGACCGCCCATAACTCGCCGATTGTCAGCGGCTGAACATGCTGATAGGCGCGCACGAACCGGCACAGCATTTGCGGATCGAAGCGGCTGTCGGTATGCGCGACGAAGGCCCAGGCCAGCCCAAACACGCGCGGATACCCCCTGAGCGGTCCGTCAATCAGTTTGGGCAACTGGCGATGGAAGCCGGACGGGAGATCGGTCTGGATCTCCCGGACCTGCTCCTCGACCAGGTAAAAATTATCGACCAGCCAATCCGCCGCCGGTGTTGCGGCGCGTTCTTCGCGGACAGCCGCCACGGTTGCGTAATACGCCGCGCGCAAGGCTCGGTCGTTATCCCGAAGACGCGTCTCCAACCGTCGATCGGCCGTCGGCTTCGACGTCGCGTGTTGCGCGGCCGCGAGGCTCTCGGCGTGCTGCTCAAGCCGCTCGATACTGAAGAGCTCCGCGCGGATCGGCTCGTCGTGGGCCCGAGGGGAAGCCGCCAACCAAGGTCTGGAAATGCCCCTGATCGCGTCGTGAAATTTTGCGCCCAGCTTGGCCCGGCTGGATGTTTGCGCGAGCGCGTCGCCGTCATCGTCCAAGGAAATGCTCGGCGTCGGAACCGCGCGCTTATAGGGTTGCAAGCTCATCCACCGTCCCCGCTGCGTTGGTTGGTGGGAAAAGGTAAGGATTCCATGGCTTTACGCGGATATGCGATCCGCTCGGTCGCCGCGTTCATCGTTGGGACGATAGCGTCCGAAGCGGCGAGGCCGGCAGCCTCGGAAACTACGCAGGCGGGCGAGTTCGGCGGTTCGGATCGAATGGGTCGTTGCGGCGGCCTGAAATGAGTAGTTTCCGAGGCTGCGGTTACGTGTCAGCGGTCGCTTATGATCGGCGTGAGCAAATGCCCCATATGCGAAGCTATATAATGAACCAAATTGCTGCCCGGCGCGTTCCCATTTTGAGCGCTGCCGACCCGGCTGCGGCCAGGGCCTAATCTCGCGTTGAGATTGGGTTCAACCCGGATGGCAGCTTCCGCCGACAGCGTCGCTTCAACGGTGTTGGCACCACGGAGGAAGCATGGCCGATCGAGATAACGCCGAAGACACTACGGCCCTCGGCACGGTGGAAAGGGCGGCGTCCCAACGGCAAAAATCGAGCCGCGGCGGCGGGACACGAAATTCGCCCGCAGGTTCGATCGACGGGCTCTGTATCAACACCATCCGGACTTTGGCCATGGACGCGGTGCAGCAGGCCAATTCGGGCCATCCCGGCGCGCCGATGGGCTTGGCGCCGGTTGCTTACACGCTGTGGCAGAATTTTCTGCGCTTCGATCCGCAAGACCCAGCCTGGCCGAATCGCGACCGATTTGTACTGTCGAACGGACATGCCTCGATGCTGCTTTACGCGATGCTGCATCTCGCCGGCGTGACCGGGGTGTCGCTCGACGACATCGAGCGCTTTCGTCAACTCGACAGCAAATGCCCCGGCCATCCCGAATATGGTCTGACCCCCGGCGTTGAGGCGACAACCGGCCCGCTGGGCCAGGGTTGCGGGATGAGCGTCGGCATGGCGATGGCATCCCGCTGGCTGGCGAAGCACTTCAACCGGCCGGATTTCGCGCTGTTCGATTACAACGTCTATGCGATATGCGGCGATGGCGACATGATGGAAGGTATATCCAGCGAAGCGGCCTCGCTCACGGGCCATCTCATGCTCGGGAACCTGTGCTGGATCTATGACAGCAATCGCATAACCATCGAGGGCCACACCGATCTCGCCTTGAGCGACGATATCGCGGCGCGGTTTTTGGCCTACGGCTGGAATGTCGAGCGGGTTGGCGACGCCAACGACGTGGCGCGGATCGCCGAAGCGATTGAGAGCTTCCGCCGCGCTAAAGACGTGCCGACCCTGATCATTGTCGACAGCCATATCGGCTACGGCGCGCCGCATAAGCAGGATACCAGCGCCGCCCATGGCGAGCCGCTTGGCATCGAGGAAGTCCGTCTCGCCAAGCGCTTCTATGGCTGGCCCGAGGATGCCAAATTTCTCGTGCCGGATGGCGTACGCGAACATTTTCGCGCCGGCATCGGCGAGCGCGGGCAGCAACTTCGTGAAAGCTGGACGGCTCGGTTCGCTTCATACCGGACCAAGTTCCCCGACCTCGCGGGCGAGCTCGATCGCATGCAGAAGCGCGAACCGCCCGATGGTTGGGATGCGGACCTGCCCCGATTTCCCGCCGATCCGAAGGGCATCGCCAGTCGTGATTCCTCGGCGAAGGTGTTGAACGCTGTCGCGGCGCGTTATCCTTGGCTCATCGGGGGGGCGGCCGACCTCTCGCCATCGACCAAGACGAACCTTATTTTCGAAGGTGCCGGAGATTTCGAGGCCGACAAGTTTGGCGGCCGCAATCTGCATTTCGGGATTCGCGAGCACGCGATGGGCGCGGTCGTGAACGGGCTCGCCTTGTCCAATATCCGGGCCTACGGTTCGACCTTCCTGATTTTTTCCGACTATATGAAGCCGGCGATCCGCTTGAGCGCGTTGATGGAGCTCCCGGTCGTTCACATCTTCACTCATGATTCGAGCGGCCTCGGCGAATATGGTCCGACGCATCAGCCGGTTGAACAACTACTGGCGCTGCGCGGAATTCCCGGCCTCATCACGCTGCGGCCCGCCGACGCTGGCGAAGTGGTGGAGGCCTGGCGCGTCATTATCGGATTGAAGCACCAGCCCGTCTGCCTGGTACTGACCCGCCAGCCGCTCCCGACCTTCGATCGCACGCGCTTTGCTTCGGCCGAAGGCGTCGCGCGCGGCGCTTATGTCATGGCCGACGCCGAAAACAACAAACCGGCGGTAATCTTGATCGGCACCGGCAGCGAGATCGCGCTTTGCGTTTCCGCCTTTGATACGCTCAAGAAAGAGGGCATTTCGGCGCGCGTCGTCAGCATGCCGTCTTGGGAATTGTTTGAGCAGCAGGATCAGGCCTATCGCGACAACGTGTTACCGCCCGAGATCACGGCGCGCGTATCGGTCGAGGCGGGTTCGGTGATCGGTTGGGACCGCTATGTCGGTCATGCCGGCACCAGGATCGGTATGCGTAGTTTCGGCGCGTCCGCTCCGATCAAGGATGTGATGGCAAAGTTCGGCTTCGCGCCGGAAAAGGTGCTCGCCGCCGCCAAGGGCCAGATCGCGAAATCTGGGAGGTTGACGCCATGAATCCGCTGAATCAACTCGAAGCCTGCGGTCAATCGCCCTGGCTGGATTATTTGAAACGCAGCCTGATCGAGAAGGGCGAGTTGCGCACGTTGATCGAGCGAGACGGACTAAAGGGCGTCACCTCTAATCCCTCAATTTTCGAAAAAGCCATTGGCGAGAGCGACGAGTACGCGGACGCGTTAAAAAAATTCCAAACGCAAGGCGACCACGGCGTCGCCGCGATCTACGAGCATCTGGCGATCGCCGATATCAAGGCCGCCGCCGAGGTGCTGCGCCCGGTATACGAGCAGACACACGGCCGCGACGGTTATATCAGCCTGGAATGCTCGCCCTATCTGGCCAACGATACCGAAGCCACCGTAGCGGAAGCGCTGCGGCTGTGGGCGGCGGTGGACCGTCCCAATCTGATGGTGAAGGTGCCGGCGACGCCGGCCGGCATTCCCGCTATCCACCAACTCATCGCTCGCGGGCTCAATATCAACATCACCTTGCTGTTCTCGGTTCCTGTCTATGAGCAAGTGGTTGAAGCCTATATCGCCGGTCTTGAGGAATTGAAGCGGGCCGGCGGCGATGTCTCTAAGATCGCAAGCGTCGCTAGTTTTTTCGTGAGCCGAATCGATACCGCCATCGACAAGCGGCTCGACAAGCTCGGTGACAAGCAGGCGGCGGATCGGTTGCGCGGCAAGGCGGCGATCGCCAGCGCGAAGCTCGCCTATGTGCGTTACCAGGCGCTGTTCTCTGGCCCGCGCTGGGAGACTTTGGCGGCAGCCGGTGCGAAGACGCAGCGCTTGCTATGGGCCTCGACCAGCACAAAAAATCCGGCTTACAAGGACACGATGTATGTCGAGGCGCTGATCGGCAGCGACACCGTGGACACGATCCCGCCGGCGACGATGGACGCTTTCCGCGACCACGGTAAGGCGACGGCCGACGCCATCGAACAAGATGGCGCGGGCGCCCGCGCCTTGCTCGCCGAGTTGGAGCAACTCGATCTCTCGCTGAAGGAAGTCACAGATGAATTGGTCGCGGATGGCGTGCAACAATTCGCGGACGCATTCGACAAACTGTTCGGCGCCATCGCGCGGCAAAGACGCTTGCTGATCGAGGGCGAGCGCGCCGGCCTTGAAATCGCGCCGGGCTCACCGGATATGAAGACCGCCTTCGACGCGGAACTCGAGGTCTGGCGCAAAGACGGACGCATTCGGCGGCTTTGGGCCGGCGACAAATCGCTATGGAGCGGGACGGACGAGGACAAATGGCTTGGCTGGCTCCACGTGGTGGAGCAGGAGCTGGCCGATATCGAGCGGCTACGGGGTTTCGCGAAGGAAGTGAAGCAGCGCAGATTCACCGATCTCGTCCTGCTCGGGATGGGAGGGTCGAGCCTGGGTCCGGAAGTGTTGGGCGAGACGTTTGAGCGGCAGGCCGGATGGCCGCGCTTCCACATGCTCGACAGCACCGATCCCGCGCAGATCAAGGCGATCGAACGGGCGGTCGATCTTCCCAACACGCTGTTCATCGTCTCGTCGAAATCCGGCGGCACGTTGGAGCCCAACATCTTCATGGATTATTTCCTCGATCGAGTCGGGGCGGCGCGAGGGAAGGACAAGGCCGGCGAACATTTCGTCGCGGTGACCGACCCCGGTTCCTCGCTGGAGCGACGTGCCAAACAACTGCGCTTCGCCCATATTTTTTATGGCGTGCCCTCGATCGGCGGGCGTTATTCGGTGCTGTCGAAGTTCGGCCTGGTGCCGGCGGCGGCCTTGGGACTCGATATCAAACGCTTACTCGAAACAACGCGGTCGATGGAGCGAGCCTGCGGTCCTGATGTGCCGCCGGCGGAGAATCCGGGCGTACAGCTCGGGATCGCGATGGGCGTCGCGGCGACGCGCTTCGGCCGCGACAAGGTGACTATCGTTGCCTCACCATGGATCGCCGATCTCGGCGCATGGCTCGAACAGCTTTTGGCGGAGAGTACGGGAAAGCGCGGGCGCGGACTGATCCCGTTGGCCGACGAACCGCTTGCCCCGCCGGAGTGCTACGGAAGCGATCGGTTCTTCGCCTATCTGGAGCTTGACGGGCACGCCAACCGATCGCAGCGCGAGGCGATGGCCGCGCTGGAACGGGCCGGCCATCCGGTCGCGCGGATCCGCGTGAAGGATGTCTGGCACATCGGCCAGGAATTCTTGCGCTGGGAAATCGCCACCGCCGTGGCCGGCGCGATCATTGGCATCGACCCGTTCGACCAGCCGGATGTCGAGGCGAGCAAGCAAAAGACCAGCGCGCTGACGGAGGAATACGAGAAATCGCATCGCCTCCCGAAAGAGGAGCCGGTGTTTCGCGAGAACGGCTTGGCCCTCTATGCCGATCCACGCAACGCCGCCGAGCTTGGCCGCCACAACACGCTGCCCGGCTATCTGAAAAGCCATTTCGGCCGCGTACAGGCTGGCGATTACGTGGCGCTGTTGGCCTATATCGAGCGCAACGAGGAACATACACAGACGCTGACCACGGTGCGCGCGCGCATCCGCGACAAAACCCGTGCCGCCACCTGCATCGGTTTCGGTCCCCGTTTCCAGCATTCGACC
>JAATGI010000367.1 GCA_015654725.1 Rhodospirillales bacterium | reverse complement strand
TGAATCTCACGCTCGAACTCGCCGAGCCGGCGGGTGAAATCCTCGGATAGCGCGTTGAGCTGCGCGCGGTCGACCCGGATACCGGCCGTTTCCATGTCGGCGACAACGCCCGGCAGCGGACGCTCGTTGCTTTCGTAAAAGGCCAATAATTGTTTTTGCCGCAAGCGCGGCTTCAGCAACCGATGAAGCCGCAGGATCATATCGGCGGCATCGGCGGCGTAGTCGCGCGCCTTTTCCACCGGCACGGCGCCGAACCCGATAAGCGCTTTCCCCGAGCCGACCAAATCCTTGTATTTGGCGGCCTCGTGCTGGAAATGGAGCACCGTCAGCTCGGCAAGCTCGTGGCCGTGCGCGCCGCCTTCCAGCACATAGGAGATCAGCATGGTGTCGTCGAACGGCGCGATCCGGATGCCGAACCGGCGTAACGCCTCGATCGCGAATTTAACGTTGTGGCCGAGCTTGAGAACGCTGGCATCCTCGAACAGCCGCTTGAGCTTTTCCAGCGCAGCGTCCCGCGGGATTTGGCGTGGCGCCTCGGTTAGATCGCCGCCATGCCCAAGCGGGATATAGCCCGCGCGCCCCGGTGCCAGCGCCAGCGCCAGGCCCGTAAGCGGCGCGCGCGGATTGTTGAAGATATCCGTCTCCGCGTCGATCGCGACTGTCCCGTATTCGACGGCTTCCGCGATCCAGCGATCAAGCGATGCCAGGTCCTGAACAAGCTCATAGTTTGTCGCGACTCCCGCCAACTCATCCGCGACGACGGACGACGGACGACGGACGACGGACGAAGAATTGCTTTCCGCCTTCTGTCCTCCGTCCTCTGTCCTCCGTCCGCCATCGCCCGTCTTGATTCGCGCGAGCAAGGCGCGGAATCCGTTCGCCTCGAGGAAGTTGATCAGCTTTGGCGTATCGGGCGGCTTGACCGCGAGTTCGTCAAGCGACAGCGACAGCGGAACGCGATCGTCGAGCTTCACCAATTTTTTCGAGACGCGCGCCTGTTCGGCGAAATCGATCAGCGATTGGCGCCGCTTCGGCTGTTTGATCTCGGAGGCCCGCACCAACAGGGTTTCGAGGTCGCCATACGCATTGATCAGCTCCGCCGCGGTCTTGACGCCGATGCCCGGCACGCCCGGCACGTTGTCGACGCTGTCGCCGCACAGCGCCTGAACATCGACGACCTTGTCGGGGCCGACGCCGAATTTCTCGCGCACCTCGGCCTCGCCCAGCGGCTTGTTCTTGATCGGATCGAACATGCGCACCTTGGGCGAGACCAGCTGCATCAAATCCTTGTCGGAGGAAACAATGGTCACGTCCGCGCCGGCCTCGGCCGCTTCGCGCGCATATGTCGCGATCAGATCGTCGGCCTCGTAATCGTCGCGTTCGATCCGCGCCAGGCCGAACGCGTCGGTCGCCTCGCGCACCAGCTTGAATTGCGGAACGAGCTCGGGCGGCGTTTCCGCGCGGTTCGCCTTGTACTTGTCGTAGATGCGGTTGCGGAACGTCTTCTCGGCGGCATCGAACACGATGGCGATGTGGTCGGCGCCGGTGTCCTGCACCAGCCGATGGATCATGTTGGAAAAGCCGAGCACGGCGCCGATCGGCGTGCCGTCGGACCGGGTCAGCGGCGGCAGGGCGTGAAAGGCGCGGAAGATATAGCCCGAGCCGTCGACCAGATAGAGATGCTTAAGCGCGCTCAAGAGTGCGCGGGCGCGGCCGGCGCGCCGTTCTTACCCTTCAGCACGAACAGGCGCGAGCAATAGGGGCATTCGATCTTGCCCGCGGGCGCCAAATTCAAATAGACGCGCGGATGGCCGCCCGCGGACTCGCCCTGGCACGCGACCACCGCCGTCTCGACCTCCACCGTTTCGAAAGGCTGCATATCCGTCATTCGCTAGGCGCGTTCGATTGACCCCAAGGATGGCCGGATGATACGCATTGCGCCCGATGACGCCAGTACAAACCATGAGCTCCGCCGCGGTCGTTGACCCCGCGCGCCGCGCGCCGCAAGAGGGCGGCTTGCCCGCCTGCGCCGTCGAGGTGCGCGGGCTCACCAAAGTCTATCGCGGCAGCGCTCGGATCCCGGGTAAACGCGCGCTCGACCGGGTCGATCTCGCGATTCCGCGCGGCTCGATTTTCGGCCTGCTCGGCCCCAACGGCGCCGGCAAATCGACCTTGATCAACATCCTCGCCGGGCTGGTGATCAAGACCGAGGGCAGCGTCTCGATCTGGGGCATCGATATCGACGCCGATCCGCGCGGCGCGCGGGCCGCCATCGGGGTGGTGACGCAGGAACTCATGTTCGACATGTTCTTCACGCCGCGCGAGCATCTCGATCAGCAGGCCGGTTATTACGGCGTGCCGAAGCGCGAGCGCCGAACCATGGAAATCCTGGCCCGCGTCGAGCTCGCCGACAAGGCCGACGCCTATGCCCGCACGCTGTCGGGCGGCATGCGGCGCCGGCTGATGGTGGCGAAGGCGATGGTGCATTCGCCACCGGTACTGGTCTTGGACGAGCCCACCGCAGGGGTCGATGTCGAACTGCGGCGGCATCTCTGGGACATGATGCGCGCGCTCAACGCCGCCGGGACCACCATCCTCTTGACCACGCATTATCTGGAGGAAGCGGAAACGCTGTGCGACCGTATCGCCATCATCGATGACGGCAAGGTGGTCGCGTGCGACACCACGGCCGAGCTGGTGCGTCAGGTCGACGACAAACGGCTGATCGTCGTCCTCGAGCATCCGATCGCGGCGGTGCCCGAGTCGCTGACGCGTCTCGGCCTTGCCCTGATGGAGCCGGAGCGCCTGGTGCTGCACTACAATCCGAGCCGCGCCGCCGTCGGCACGGTGCTCGACGCCATCCGCGCGGCGGGATTGACGATCCGCGATGTCATTAGCGAGGAAGCCGATCTCGAGGATATTTTCTTGCGGCTCACGGCCGGAGACGGCAAACCGTGAGGCATTGGCCATGGTTTGGACTTTGCCTCTTGGCCGCCGCCTGCGCGAGCGAGACCCCGCCCATGCCGCATGACGCCCAGGCGCCGGCTTTGAGCGAGCACGCCATCGTCATGGGCGACGGTGTCCGCCTGCCGTTGCGATCATGGCTGCCGGAAGGCAAGCCGAGCGTGGTCATCCTGGCGCTGCACGGCTTCAACGACTACTCGAAAGCGTTCGAGCAGCCGGCCGCGGTCTGGGCCAAGGACGGCATCGCGACCTACGCCTACGATCAGCGCGGCTTCGGCGAAGCGCCATCGCCCGGCCGCTGGTTTGGCACCGCGCGGCTCGACGCCGATCTCGTCGAGGCAAGCCGATTGTTGCGCGCGCGCTATCCCGGGGTGCCGCTCTATCTCTTGGGCGAAAGCATGGGTGGCGCCGTGGTGGTGACCGCGCTTGCCGGCGCGGCGGGCGCGCCCAAGCCCGAAGCCGACGGCATCATCCTGTCCGCGCCGGCGGTATGGGGCCGCTCGACCATGAATATGTTCGAGCGGGTGGCGCTGTCATTCGGCGAAACCTTCTTTCCCGCCACTACTCTAACCGGGCGCGGCCTGAACATCGTGGCGTCGGACAATAACGAGATGTTGCGCGAATTGGGACGCGACCCGCTGGTGATCAAGGCGACCCGCATCGACGCCATCGCCGGCCTCGCCGATTTAATGGATCAGACGCTCGCCGCCGCGCCGAACCTCGATGTGCCGATGCTCTTGCTCTACGGCACCCATGACGAGATCGTGCCGGAAAATCCGACGCGGCTTTTCATCGCGGGCTTGCGCCCGGCGGAAAGCGCCGATGCGCGCGTGGCGCTTTACGATCATGGCTATCACTTGCTGTTGCGCGATCTCGACGCGCATATCGTGCTCGCCGACATCGCGAGCTGGATCGGCGACCATCGCGCCGCCCTTCCTTCCGGCGCCGACCGTCGCGCCCGCGAGGGACTATTGGCCCAGCGCTGATGCCGCCTCGGCTTGCGCGGCCGGGCGGCTTCTCTTATCGTCGCCGGTTCCGGACCCGTAGCTCAGCTGGATAGAGCGCTGCCCTCCGAAGGCAGAGGTCGCACGTTCGAATCGTGTCGGGTCCGCCAATGATTTCAATAAGTTGTTAGAAATCCGCCACAACGAAGTATCCGCCTAGCAAGCATATAGCTAGCAGCCGGCGCTTGGAACGCGCCCTTTACGGGCAAACGGCGGCTGTGGAAATGAAGGTCCAGCCGAGAGCTGCTGTTGTGGTGAGTGCGTTGCGCCCGTATCTTGATAGAAATCAATTAATGCATTGAAATCGCTAGAACAATCTATTAATGACCCACCGTTTGGCGCGCGTTTCTGTAGCCACCGAACGCGATGCTGGTCGAGGCGCCCGCCGACGCGTTTTGGTGCCCATTGGGGCCACGAACCCTTAACCCAGCGGGGAATTAAATGCCTATCACCAGAATTGGGTGCTGGTGGCCACGGAAAACGGGCGCGAATGGCCTCCCGACTGTGAAATCGCATCCAATAGTGACCCCGCTAGTGAGCGGGCCCAGGTCATTGATTCTACGGGTGAATCCGTTTCCCCGGTGGGGTCACGCTTCGCGTCGAACCCTGACCCCACCAAATTTTGAACTTTCGCAGCGATATC
>JAATGI010000017.1 GCA_015654725.1 Rhodospirillales bacterium | reverse complement strand
TCACGCCGGCCGGGATCGTGACGCGGATCGCGGGCCGGCCGCTGGGGCAGATATTTCCGCACAAGGCGGCGCGGCTGGGGCCGCCGCTGTTCGAGGTCGCGGGCCTGAGCGGGCGCGGCTTCGACGCGGTCGATCTCACCGCCCATGCCGGCGAGATCGTCGGGCTCGCCGGCGTCGAGGGCGAGGGCCAGCGCGAATTCATCCGCGCCGCCGCCGGCATCGACCCCTACCGGGCGGGCGAGGTTCGCGTCGGCGGCAAGACGCCCGGCGGCGATTCGCCCGGCGCGTTCCGCAAATCCGGCATCGGCTTCATCTCCGACGACCGGCACGCCGAGGGCGTGTTTCTCAACCTGTCGCTGCGGGAGAATCTCGGACTCGGCATTTTGGGCGCGATCACGCGCCGCGGCGTGATCGATCGCGCCGCCGAGGCCAAGGCGGCGAAGGACATTGTCGAGTCGCTGCGCATCCGCGCCGCCTCGATCGAGGCGAAATTGTTCGAGCTTTCCGGCGGCAATCAGCAAAAGGCGCTGTTCGGCCGCGAGATCTCCGCCCAGCCCACCGTGCTTCTCGTCGATGAGCCGACGAAGGGCGTCGATATCGGCGCCCGCAGCGAAATCTATCAGCGGCTGCGCGCCGCGGCCGACCGCGGTCTCGCGGTCGTGGTCTCCTCGTCGGACGGCATCGAGCTCGAAGGCATCTGCGATCGCGTGCTGATTTTCGCGCGCGGCCGCGTCACGCGCGAATTGACCGGCGCGCAGGTAACCGACGCCTCGATCACCGAGGCCAATCTGACCGCCACCGGGTCGCGCGCCGACGACGCGGTGGCGCGGCGCTCGAGCGGGCGCGGCTGGCATAATCTTTTCGCCAGCGACCATTTTCCCGTGCTCGTGCTCGCCATCCTCACCGCCATCATCCTCGGCGGCACCCAGGCGCTGAACGGTTATTTCCTGTCGCCCATCAGCGTCAAGAGCATGCTCTCCTTTCTCGGCATCCTGGCCTTCCTGTCGGGTGCGCAGCTGGCGACCATCCTGGTGGGCGGCATCGATTTGTCGATCGGCGCGCTCGCCGGCCTGTGCGTCGTGTTCGCCTCGTTCCTGACGCCCGACGACGCGGCCGGCAACGCCTTGGCCGGCGGCATCGTGCTGATTCTGCTGTTCACGATCGGCTTCGGCTGGCTGCAGGGCGTGCTCATCACCTTCCTGCGCCTGCCGGCGATCGTGGTGACGATCGCCACCTTCATCGCGCTCCAAGGCGTCTCCTTGCTCTTGCGGCCTATCGCCGCCGGCGAAATCACCGACTCGATCTCCGACGCGGCGCAGTTTCCGATCTGGATCGTGCCGGCGGGGATCGTGCTGACGCTGGCGATGGTCGCGGGCGCCGAGGCGCTGCTCTTTCGCACCGGCATCGGGCGCCGCTACCGCGCGGTCGGCTCCAATCCGGTGGCGGCCTATCGCCTCGGCATCAACAGCCGCAGGCTCACGGTGCTGGCCTTCGCGCTGTCCGGATTCCTGACCGGAATCGGCGGGCTGATGCTGGCGGGGCAGGTCGGCATCGGCTCGCCCTCGACCGGCACCGACTACACGCTGATGAGCATCACCGTGGTGGTGTTGGGCGGCGCCAGCATCGCCGGCGGGCGCGGCTCGTTCCTGTGCACGCTCATGGGCGCGGCGCTGGTGCAGGCGACCTCGAGCGCCTCTTCCTTCATCGACGCCAATTCGTCGGTGCATTACACGGTGATCGGCACGCTCACCTTGCTCGCGGCGATTTTCTTCAGCCTGGCGCGCCGCCACCGCATCGGCATCGCGCGGGCCTGATAGAGAAAGATCCTCAGCCCTTCACCGCGCCGGCGAATTTCGCCGCTTCCTCTTCCAAGAGCGCCTTCTTGTCGGGCTTGCCGATGAGCGTCATCGGCAGCGCGTCGCGGAATTCGATCACGCGCGGCCGCTCGATCGCCGAAATCTTATCCTTGAGAAAGTCCAAGAGTTCGGCCTCGGTCAGCGTCTGGTCCTTGGCCGGCTGAACCACCGCCTTCACGGTCTGGCCGCGATACGGGTCGGGCACGCCGATCACGATCGCCTGCGCCACCTTGGGGTGGCGATAAATCGCCTCCTCCACGAGGCGCGGATAGATCTTGTAGCCGCTGGCGATGATGATGTCCTTGATGCGGTCGACGATGAACAGAAAGCCGTCCTTATCGATATAGCCGACATCGCCGGTATGGAACCGCCCGCCCGCCATCGCCTCGGCGGTTTCCGCCGCTTTGTGCCAATAGCCGGTCATGACCTGCGGCCCGCGCGCGCAGATCTCGCCGCGCTCGCCCCGGGGCAGCACCGTTACGTTGTTTTCGAGCGAGGTGATCTCGATGATGGTGCCGGGCACCGGCAATCCGGCCGCGCCGGGCTTGCTGCCTTGAAACGGATTGATGGTCAGCACCGGCGAGGTTTCCGACAGCCCATAGCCCTCGACCAGCTTGCAGCCGGTCGCTTGCTCGAACTTGGTCTTGACCTCGAGGGGCAGCGAAGCGCCGCCGGAAATGCAAATCTTGATCGAGGATAGATCGATGCTCTTGGCCTTGGGATGGTTGTAGATGGCGGTATAGAGCGTCGGCACGCCGGGCAGATAGGTCGGGCGCTTGCGTTTGATGAGCGCGAACAGATCGTCGATGGTGAAACGCGGCATCAGCAGCAGTTCGGCGCCGCAGGCGAGACCGAGATTCATCGCCCCGGTCATGGCGAAGACGTGAAAAAACGGCAACACCGCCAAGACCCGCTCGATGCCGCCGCCGGTCTGCGTCAGCCAGTCGAGCGATTGCCTGGTATTGGCCCAGAGGTTGCGGTGGGTCAGCATCGCGCCCTTCGGCGTGCCGGTGGTGCCGCCGGTATATTGCAGCACCGCGACGTCGTGCTCGGGATCGATCGCCGCCGGCACGGCCGCGCCGTCATTGGCGATCAGGGCGCGGAAATCGAGATGCGCCGAATCCTTGGGCCAATGGGCGATGTCGGCGCGCTTGAACAGGCGATAGAGCAGGCTCTTGGCCAGCGGCAAAATATCGGCCATGCGCTGAATCACGATTTTCTTGAGCGCGGTCGCGCCCAACAGCGGCGCCGCCAGCGCGTAAAGCTGTTTCACGTCGAGCGTGATCAGCATCTCGGCGCCCGAATCCTCGACCAGACGATGGATTTCCGGCGCGGCATAGAGCGGGTTGAGATTGACCACGGTGCCGCCGGCCATCAGCACCGCGAAATAGGAAATCACATAAGTCGGCGAATTGGGCAGCAGCAACGCCACCCGCGTGCCCTTGACCACGCCGATTCCCGCCAGGCCCTTGGCCGCGCGGCGCGCGAGTTCGCCGACCTCGCGATAAGAATAGCCGCGCCCGAGAAAATCCAGGCACGGCTTGTCGGCGTGCTTGGCGGCCGCGTCATGAAGCAATTCATGGAGCGGCCGGCCCGGATATTCGGCATGCCAATCGATGCCCGCGGGATAGGTTTTGAGCCACGGCCAGGATTCGGATGGCGGAGGACGGAGGACAGATGACGGAATGTCCCCGATCGCCGGTCGTCTGTCCTCTGTCATCTCTCCTCCGACATCAATGTGCCAACAAGACCGGGATCGGCGCCTCGGACAGGATATGCCGCGTGGCGCCGCCGAAAATGAGCTGCCGCAGGCGGCTTTGGGTATAGGCGCCCTTGACCATCAGGTCGGCATCCATCGCCCGCGCCTCCTCGATATAGATCGCCCCCGCCGCGCGGCCTTCGGCGGCGATGTGGCGCGCGCGCACCGGAATGCCGTGCGCCGCAAGCGTGGCGGCGACCGCGTCGGCCAACGGACCGGGCACGGTGCCGCCCTCGACCGAGATCACCTCGACCTGCTTCGCCCGTTCCAGGAACGGCATGGCGAAGGCGACCGCCCGCGCCGTCTCGCTCGAACCGTTCCAGGCGACCAGAACGCGCTCGCCCAGCGATTTAGGCGAGTCCGGCGGCGCCATCAGCACCGGTCGGCCGCTTTGAAAGAGCGCATCCTCGAGCGTCGCCTCGGCCAAGGAATTGAGCTTCGCCGGCCGCTCCAACAGGATGAGATCGCAGGCGCGGCCCAAGGTGCCGACGACCAGATTCTGCCGCCCCGCCTCCTCGCGCCACTCGGCGCTCGGGCCGTCGTCCCGGCGTGGCCCGATCGGCACGCCGTTGCGTTCCATGAAGCCGGTGAACAGGCCTCGCGCCTCGTTGCGTTTGGCCTCGCTTTCCTGCTCGACCGAGCGATCGACCTCGGAGGAAATCGTCAGCCCCATCTCGCCGCCGAACACCACGGCATATTCCGCGGTCACGGCGTTGAGACCGATGATGCGGCTCGAAAACCGGCGCGCGGTTAGGAGCGCCGTTTCCAATAACGGCACCGCCTGCCCGTCCCCGACCACGGTCAGCAAGGTCTTCATGCGAGCCTCCCCTCAAAGGCGCGATTTTCGCCATTGTCGCCGGAACGGCGCTTTGGCTCAAGTCGCGGGCGGATGCTAGATTGGCGCCATGGATTCTGCCTTGTCGCTTCGTCTGGTAGCGCCGGACGAAGCCTACCTCGCTTCCTATGTCGCCGCGCTCGAAACCGGCTGGTCGCCCGACACCACCCATGACGTTCATGACGAGCAGCTGGTGTCGATCCGCCGCAACGCGCGCGCCTTCCTCGCCGATTTGCTGGCGCAGAGCGGCACGATCCGCCATGCCGACGGGCTGGTCACGCCGCGCCTGCCGAACCGGACGATGTGGCTGTGGGACGGCGAATTCTGCGGCGCCATCGGCCTGCGCTTCGCGCGCGGCAGCGAGGCCTTGCCGCCCTATGTCCAGGGCCATATCGGCTATGCCGTGGTGCCGTGGAAGCAACGCCGCGGCTATGCCACTCGGGCGCTCAAATTGATGCTGCCGCTGGCGCGCGCCGAGGGCCTGCGCCGGGTCTTTCTGACCTGCGACGACGCCAACACCGCGTCGCGCAAGGTGATCGAGGCCAATGACGGCGTCCTCGCCGGCGCCTGGTCGTTCCCGCCCACCGGCGCGCTCGACGAGGGCCAGCTCGGCTATTGGATCGTGCTGTAAGCTCTCAGACCTCATCCCAGTCCGGCGCCCAGCCGGCGATATCGACGATGCGGTCGCCACCGGCCAAGGCGTCGATGGCGGCGCGGTCCTCGGCCGCGAGCGCGAAATCGAAAATCGCGAAATTGGCCTCGATATGCGCGCGGCGCCCCGCCTTGGGGATGGCGGCGACGCCGTCTTGCTCCATCAGCCAGCGCAGGCCGATTTGCGCCGGCGATTTGCCGTATTTCCGCGCGATCCCTTGCAGCGTCGCGTCGTCCGCGACCCGGCCGCGCGCCACCGGCGAATAGGCGGTGAGCATCATGCCATGCCGGCGAGACGCCGCCAGCACCGGCCGCTGCGACAGGAAGGGGTGATATTCGACCTGGTCGCAGAGGAGATCGGCGCGGTGGCGCTCGACCGCCTCGGCCAGGAGCTTGACGGTGAAATTGCTGACGCCGATGAAGCGGGTCTTGCCGGAGGCCCGCAATTCCGCCATCGCGGCCAAGGTTTCGGCCATCGGCACGGTGCGGCTCGGCCAGTGGATCAGCAGCAGATCGACATAATCGGTGCCGAGTTTTTTCAGACTCTCGTCGGCGCTGCGCTTGACGTCCTTGGCGGCGAGATTGGCGTTGGCGAGCTTGGTGGTGATCCAGATCTCGCCGCGCGGCACGCCCGACTGCTTCACGCCGCCGCCGACCTCGGCCTCGTTGTCATAAAGCTGCGCGGTATCGATATGGCGGTAGCCTACTTCGAGCGCGTCGCGGACGGCGCGCACGCCGTCCTCGCCCTTCAAGGGCCGGGTGCCGAAGCCCAAGGCCGGGACCTTCGCGCCCTTCAATTGGATGAATTTCATGTTCGCACCTCTTGCTCTACTCTGCCGTTATAACGCGGGAGAGTGGGAATGGTCCAAGCACCGGCGCTGGAATTCGCCTTCGCGGCACGGGTCGAGGTGGCGCCGCCCATCGAGCTGGGCGAGACGCCGCGCGGGCGCCGGCGCATGGTGCCGATCCTGGGCGGCAGCTTCGCCGGGCCGAGGCTCAAGGGCGAGATCGTGGCGGGCGGCGCCGATTGGCAGATTCTTCGCGCCGACGGCGCCACCGAGCTGACCGCGCGCTACGTGATGCGCGCCGAGGACGGCGCCCTGATCGCGGTCGCCAATCGCGGCCTGCGCCGCGGCCCGCCCGAAATCATGGCCAAACTGTCGCGCGGCGAGCCGGTCGATCCGGCGCTGGTCTATTTCCGCGCCACGCCGCGCTTCGAGACCGCCTCGCCGGCGCATCGCTGGCTCAACGACCATCTGTTCCTCTGCACGGGCGAGCGGCGGCCGGACGAAGTGCGGCTCGACTTCTTTCGCGTGGTGTGACACGCGAGTGGGGCCAGGGGGCGAGAAATGAGCGCGGCGGACGATGACGGCCGGCGGGTTTTATCTTCGGCGCAGACCCTCTTCGTGAAGTTCATCTCTCCTTTCTTGATGGTGCCGGTGGCCGCTTATTTCCTGTTCGAGGCGGGCCAAACCTTTCGCGCCCAACATAATCCGACGCCGATCGCCATCCTCGTCATCGCGATCGGTTTTGCCTTCGTCTATGGGCTTTATTGGAGCTTCAAGCTGAAGCGCGTCGCGGTCGATGGCGGGGCGATCTACATCTCCAACTACAGTCGGGAGGTGCGCTTGCCGCTCGCCGCGATCGTCGGCGTCACCGAAAATCGCCTGCTGAAATTTCATCCGGTGACGATCGCGTTCGACGCCGATACCCCCTGGGGCAGAAAAATCAAATTCATGCCCAAGATACGGTTTTTCAGCTTCACCTTTTTCTCGCATCCCGTGGTGCGCGAGTTGCGCGACATGGCCGACGCCGCGCGCGGGGCCTAGAACGTCTTGCCCCGGCCGATGCTCTTCACGATAAATAAACCGGTTCCCCGATAGGCCTATCCCGTGCGGCCCCTGAAAGAACAGCCCAACCCGGTGCCCGAATCGCTGCGCGCGGAGTTTCTCGCCGCCGCCGCGGAACGCGAGGGCTGGGCCATGGATACGGCGCCGCTGTTCGCGGCGATGACGCGCTCGCGTGAAATGGCCTACAGCTTCGCGCGGTTCGCGCTGGGAGCGCTGTTCGCGCTGAACGCCGGCGGCCTGTTCGGCTTTCCCGTCCTGGCGCAGCTCGTCGGCACCAGGATCGGCGATCACATGCCGCTCTCGCTTCTGAGCATCGCCGCCTTCGTTATCGGCGTGACCTGCGCTTCGGTGGCGACGCTCCTGGCCTTCCTCTCGATGTTCGCTGATTCCCTGACGATTTATCGCCATCTCGAACGTATCGGCGCGGGCGCGGCGGCCGAGATCGCGAACGAAAGCAAGGCGGAGCTCGCGAAACGCCTGCGCCGCGACATGCGCCAGCGGGTCCGCGCCTTGCGGTTCGGGTTGTTGGCGCTGGCCTCGTTCATTATCGGCGCGGTGTTCGCGACCATGGTGTTGTCGGCGCCGGTACCGGGCGGGCCACAATCTTTTTCCGTTCATGCCGCTTTGTTCACGGACTCGCCGCCGCCATTGCCCGCGTTATAATGACGGCGGAGGGGCCGACATGCTTTCGCACGGCGCAAGATTTTTCGCGGCAACGCTGACCGCGGCGATGCTGACGGCCGCCGGCGCGGCGTGGGCGCAAAACGACAAGGCGTCGACGGCGGCGGCACTCGATTGCGTCTGCGCCGAGCAGACGATGCAGAGCCGGCGCGACGATGCCGCCGCCGAGCACAAACGCTACGACGAGAGCTTGGCCACGGCGCGATCGCTGGGCCACGAGGCCCAGGCGGCGCACGGCCGGGTCAACACCGACAACCGGGACGAGATCGAGGCCTACACGGCGCTGCTGTCGCGCCGCGACGCGGCGATTCAGGCCTTCGACGACGAAAGCGCGCGCAACGCCGACGCGGTCAAGCGCTATGGCGACGCCGTGAACCGCTATAACCGGCTATGCACCGGACGGCTATTCGATCCCGGCGAAATGACGGTGCTGCGGCAAAGCGCGGCCTGCCCGCGACCCTGAGAGCGATCCGGCTCTAGGAAGCTTCCGCCCGATACAGTTGTTCCGGCGGCACTTGCGGCGCCGCGATGGTGACGAGGGCGCCGTCGCGCAGGGCGCGGAAAAAGCAATTGCGCCGGCCGGTATGACAGGCGACGCCGGTTTGATCCACCAGCAGCAACAGCGCGTCGCCGTCGCAATCGACGCGCAGCTCGACGAGACGCTGTTTCTGGCCCGAACTCTCGCCCTTGCGCCACAGCCTGGCCCGCGAGCGCGACCAGTAGGTGACGTCGCCCGTGGCCAGCGTCGCCGCGATGGCCTCGCGATTCATCCAGGCCAGCATCAGCACCTCGCCGGTATCGTGCTGCTGCGCCACCGCCGGGATCAGCCCCGCGGCGTCGAAGGTCAGGCTCTCGAACAGCGCCGTCTCGCTCATCGCATCGCTCCGCTTCGCGCCCGCCGGCGCGACCAAAACAGCACCGGGCCATTCGCGCCCGGCGTGGCTGCCATCTTTGCCCGCGATTGCGGATGGCGGCAATAACTGCTGCAATCGCGCCGACCACAACGGCGAGGCACAGCATGGGCATGTTGATCGAAGGCAAATGGGACGAGCGCGGGACCGATACCAGGGGCAAGAGCGGCTCGTTCGACCGCACCCCCGCCACGTTCCGCCGGCAGGTCACCGCCGATGGCTCGTCCGGCTTCAAGGCCGCGGACGGGCGCTATCATCTCTACCTCGCCTATGGCTGCCCGTGGTGCCACCGGGTGATGATTTTCCTCAAGCTCAAGCAGCTCGAAGGCGCGATCTCCACCTCCTATCTGCATCACGCCATGACCGACGGCGGTTGGGCGTTTCCCGAGCCCGATCCGATGACCGGCGCGGGCTTCGCCTATGGCGTCTATCTCAAGGCCGAGCCGAAATTCACAGGCCGCTGCACCGTGCCGATCCTGTGGGACAAAAAGGCGAATACCATCGTCAACAATGAATCGTCCGAGATCATCCGCATGCTCAATCGCGAATTCGCGGCCTTGACCGACGACCGCGCCGACTATTATCCCGCCGACCTGGCGCCGCAGATCGACGCTATCAACGCCCGCATTTACGACACGGTGAATAACGGCGCCTATCGCTGCGGCTTCGCCACCCAGCAGGAACCCTATGAACAGGCGGCGCGCGCGCTGTTCGACACGCTCGACTGGATCGAGGGCATTCTCGCCAAGCAGCGCTATTTGCTCGGCGACCGGCTGACCGAGGCGGACTGGCGGCTGTTCCCGACCCTGGTGCGGTTCGATTGCGCCTATTACCCGCTGTTCAAATGCAATCTGCGCCATGTCTATGAGTATCCGGCGATCTGGCGCTACACCCGCGAGCTTTACGCCTTCCCCGGCATCGCCGAGACCGTCGATCCGCAAATCTACAAGGAAAATTATTACTCGTTGCGCGCCGTCAATCCGAGCGGCGTGGTGCCGTTGGGTCCGCAGATCAGTTTCGCCTAATGCGGTTTCGGCGGGGTGAGTTCCGCCGAAACCGCATCGGCCGCGACTGCGGCCGCGCGAAGCGACCCTGAGCGTCAGCGAAGGGGAAAGCGGAGCGAAGCCAAGGCCCGCGGACGCGGGCCGCGCGGCGTTTGAGCGACAAGAGGTAAACGATGGGTTTGCTGGTCGAAGGCAAATGGGTCGATCGCTGGTACGACACCGGCGCGGGCGCGTTCCAGCGCGACGCCGCCAAGTTCCGGCGCTTCATCACGGCCGACGGCGCTTCGGGCTTCAAGGCCGAGGCCGGGCGCTATCACCTCTTTCTCGCCATGGCCTGTCCGTGGTGCCATCGCGCCTTGTTGATGCGGACATTGAAGAACCTCGAAGCCGCGATCTCGGTGAGTTTCGTCGAGCCGCTGATGCTGGGGCAGGGCTGGGTGTTCGCCGAGCCCGACCCGATCACCGGCGCCGCGCGCGCCTATGAGATTTATCTCAAGGCCAACCCCACCTATTCCGGGCGCGTCACGGTGCCGGTCCTGTGGGACAAACAGACCGGCACCATCGTCAACAACGAATCCTCGGAAATCATCCGCATGTTCAACCGTGAATTCGCGGCCTTCACGGACGACCAGGCCGATTACTATCCGGCCGATCTCGCGGCGGAAATCGACGTCATTAACGCGCGTGTCTACGACACGGTGAATAACGGCGTCTACAAGGCCGGCTTCGCCACCAAGCAGGAACCTTACGAGAAAGCCGCGCGGGAGCTGTTCGCGAGCCTCGATTGGCT
>JAATGI010000273.1 GCA_015654725.1 Rhodospirillales bacterium | reverse complement strand
TGGCGTGGCAGCGGCTCGCCTGTTTGGCCCTGGTGCTCGCCGCCGAGGCCTTGCCCCGTGGCGGCACCGTGGCGCTGCGCCCGGGCGGTGGCGGACCGGCGATCGAGGCCGATGGCGAGACGGTGCGGCTGGCGCCTGAAGCCCAGGCGGCGCTGCAATCCGGAACGACGATCGAGAATCTCACCGTGCGCGGCCTGCACGCCTATTTATGCGCACGCTTCGCCACTGAGCTTAAATTGAAGCTGGCGCCGCCGCGCGCGGAGCCGCGCCGGCTGCGGATCGAGTTCGTTGCGATCTAGGTCTTGACCAGTTTCTTGACGTTGTTGGCGCCGGCGGGCACCGGATCGCGCAACACATAACCGCGGCCCCACACCGTCTCGATGTAATTCTCGGCCTTGGTCGCGGTGGTCAATTTCTTGCGCAGCTTGCAAACGAATACGTCGATGATTTTCGGTTCCGGCTCGTCCATGCCGCCATAGAGATGGTTGAGGAACATCTCCTTGGTCAGGGTCGTGCCCTTGCGCAAGCTCAGCAATTCGAGGATGCCGTATTCCTTGCCGGTGAGATGCAAGGGCTTGCCCTCGACATCGACGGTGCGGCTTTCGAGATTGACCGTGAGCTTGCCGGTCTTGATCGTCGATTCGGCATGGCGCGTGGCGCGGCGCACGATGGCCTGGATGCGGGCCAAGAGCTCGCGCCGCTCGAACGGCTTGGTGAGAAAATCGTCGGCGCCGAAACCGAGGCCCTTCACCTTGTTGTCCAAGGCCGACAGGCCGGACAGAATCAGGATCGGGGTCCTGACCTTGGCCGCGCGCAACCGGCGCAGCACTTCGTAGCCGTCGATATCCGGCAGCATCAGATCGAGAATAATGATGTCGTAATCATAAAGTTTTCCGATCTCGAGCCCGTCCTCGCCCAGATCGGTGGTGTCGCAAACAAAGCCTTCGGATTGCAGCATCATGGAGATGCTCGCCGCCGTCGCCGAATCGTCTTCAACCAGAAGTACGCGCATGACCTGATCTCCGCCCGCCGGCCCCCCAGCATGCTTTATTCACCAGTATACCGGTTCTTAATCATCGTTACCAGATATGTTAACGATGACCGGAAAGGTCGAGGAATCGTGGGGGTTTTTGCCGGCGCCGTCCGGCCTAGAATGGCGGGCTAGGAGCCGAACTGGCGATAGGCGTGGAGGCGGGTGACGCGCAATCCCGGCAGGCCGTGATCGTCGACCAGCTTCTGCCAGTTGAGGAATTCCTCGCTCGACAATTTGTAGCGCTCGCAGGCTTGCTCGAGACTGAGAATGCCGGCGCGCACGGCGGCGACGACCGCGGCCTTGCGCCGGATCACCCAGCGCTTGGTTTCGGGCGACGGCAGGTCGCTGTATAGCGCTGCCTCGTGGTCCGGGAAGGTCCGTGCCGGAGCGGCGAACCCCAAGGGCGACGGAACGGGCTTGATCGACATGCGCCGGACTTTATCGTCGAGAGCCTTAACAAAGACCTAAAAGTCAGCGTTAACGGTTTCTGATCGCGTGAAAAATAAGTCAGGGGCGTCGTGCCTCGCCGGGCGGTTCCGGCGGGGCTGGCGGCGAATTTCCCCGCCGACTCGTCGGCGTCGCGCGGCGGGCGGGTGGTGCCGCGCCGCCCAAAAATCCGCCATTTCCCTCGGATTCGGATTGCGCGATGCGCTTGCCGAGGCCGTAGTCGATTCATATACTCCCGGCCGCTCAAGTCGAGCGGACGAGCCGTGTCGGGGGTTGGGGAATTGGGGACGAAGCTGGATCTGCCGGAGGATTATCGTCCATCCGACGAAGAAGAGTTCATGAACCCGCGGCAGCGGGAGTATTTCCGGCAAAAATTATTGCTGTGGCGCGCCGATTTGATGGCCGAGTCGTCGGAAACCCTGCAACATTTGAAGGATGACAGCCTCGCCGAGCCCGACCTCGCCGACCGGGCCACGCTCGAAGCCGAGCGCGCGCTTGAACTGCGCACCCGCGACCGCGAACGCAAACTGATCTCCAAAATCGATGCCGCGCTGTCGCGGATCGAGGACGGCAGCTATGGCTTTTGCGAGGTCACCGACGAGCCGATCGGCCTGCGCCGGCTGGAGGCGCGGCCGATCGCCACCCTGAGCCTCGAAGCGCAAGAACGCCACGAGCACCGCGAGCGCACGCATCGCGAGGAGTGAGGCGCGGCGTCCGTCGGCGCCGCTGTGCTACACTCCACGGTGGTCCTTCAACGAACAGGCGCCGCGACCGTGACCATGGCCGAACCAGCGGGGGAAGTCGAAGACGGCGAGGAGCTCGCCCAGCTTGGCCTTCCGCCCTGGCTGCGCAGCTTCATCGTCGCCGGGGCGATTTTCGCGGTACTCGGCGCGCTCTTGTTCATCGCGCTATCGCTGGGCGTGCTGAGCGGCAGGCTCGCCCTCGCGGGGGCGCTGTTCTTCGTCTTGTTGGCGCTGCTCAGCGCGGTCGCTACCTTCGTCGCCCGCATGGGCCATCGCGACATCGCCGGCCGCTCCACCCTGCTGAGCCAGGCGATCACCGCCTCGCCCAACGCCCATCTGATCGTGGCGCCGGACGGCTCGATCTCTTACGCCAATTCGGCGTTCCGGCGCTATTTCCCGAACATCAAATCAATGCCGCTCGAGGTCTTGACGCTGAGCCTCGCCGGCGACGAGGCGGCGGCGGAATTCGAGCGGCTCGAGCGCGACGCGGTCGGGCTGGGCCGCGCCAGCGGCCGTCTCGGCCTGCGCCAGAGCGCCGGCACCACCGCCTGGTTCGTGGTCTCGGCGAGCCTCATTCCCGGCAGCCCCGGCTTCGTGTTGTGGAGCTTCGAGGACGTGACGCAGCGCCAGGAAATGGAGCAGGTCATCCGCGAGGAAGAAGAGCCGGCGGACTTTCTCGACACCGCGCCGACCGGATTTTATTCGGTCGATGGCGACGGCCGGTTTCTGCTCGTCAACCAGACCTTCGCCGATTGGCTCGGCGTCGCCCCCGGCACCTTGGTGGAAAGCGGCCACAAGCTCGGCGATTTCGTCATCGCGGACGGCCCGACGCATGGACCGGCCTATGCCCCGTTCGAGGGCGGCGCCGAGGGCGCGCAGCGCGGCGAGGCGGTGCTCAAGGGCGCCGACGGCCGGCTCATCTATGCCGCGATCAGCCAGAGCGTGGTGCGCGCGGGCGACAAGTTGCGCACCCGCTCGGTGGTGCGCGATCTCACCTCCGAGCATGAATGGACCCAGGCGCTGAAGCGGTCGCGGCTGCGTTTTCAGCGCCTGTTCGCCAACGCGCCGGTCGGCATCGCGCTCATCAACATCACCGGCCGCATCGAGGAAGCCAACCGCGCGCTCGGCGAGTCGCTCGGCGCCGACGATATCCTGGTCGGCAAAATGCTGCTGCATTTCGTCATCGCCGAGGACCGCAATCACGTCAGCCTGCGCATCGCCGACGCGACCGAGGGCCGCGTCTTCGCCCGCCCGGTCGAGGTGCGGTTGTCGGGGATGCGCGAGAAATGGGCGTCGCTGTTCCTAAGCCGGCTCGAGGGCGACGGCGACGAGGAGGCGGGCCTC
>JAATGI010000283.1 GCA_015654725.1 Rhodospirillales bacterium | reverse complement strand
GCTCGCGCCGTGGCTCGGGCTCGCGCGCCGCCTCGTTCGCCGCCTCGCGCGTTTCCGCGCTGTCGGCGGTATCGCCGTCGCGTTTGATCTCGGCGGCAATGGCAGTCACCGGCCCCGGTTCGGGCAGCGGAAGCGGTGCTGGCTCGGGTGCCGCCGCCATCGGCGCGGGCTCCCCCGCAACCGGCTCGGCGGCATCGACCCGCATCTCCGGCACCAGTTCGAGGGTCGGCAACTCGCCGCTTTCGGGAAATTCCCCCGCTTTTGCCGTTGTCTCGTTGCCGTCGTGCGCCACCGCAATCCTTTCGCAATCCTTCTTAACTATACCCCGGCATGGCGGGGCCGAACAGCGGATTGCGTTTTCGCCGCTAGGTACGGGAGTGAATTATTGAACACAAACCCCTTTTAATAGAATAATCCCGTTCCGGTCGGCCGACGGCCCGTCCTTGTGGCGCGGCGGCGAAAATGCAATTCTGGCGATTGGCCGCCTGAAACCGGACGGCCGTGTGTTGGCAACATGCTTAAAGGGAGAGAATGATGAAACGGCTTTTGGCCGCCGGGGCAGGCGTGCTCGCCGCGATTGTCGGATTTACCGCGCCGCCGGCGCAAGCGAGCGACTACAAGGTCGGCCTGGTCGCCGCCTTTTCCGGGGCCTACGCGCAGTGGGGCGAATCCTACAAGCGCGAAATCGACCTCTATATGTTCCAGCATAACGGCAAGGACGGGAACCCCAAGGTCAATCTGATCCTGCGCGACGCGCCGGGCACGGATGTGGCGCGCACCAAGCAGATCGTCCAGGAATTCATCACCCGCGACGATGTCTCGGTCGCCGGCGGCGGCGAATTCACGCCCGAGGCGCTGGCGGTCGCGGATCTGGTGACCGAGGCCAAGGTGCCATACGTCATCTTCAACGGCGCGACCTCGTTCGTCATCGACAAGTCGCCCTATTTCGTGCGCATCGGCAACACCATCTGGCAGCCGACCGTGCCGATCGGCAAATACGCCGCCGAGCATGGCTGCAAGCACGTCGCCATGATCATCACCGACTACGCGCCGGGCATCGATTCGATCAACGCCTTCACCGCCGGCTTCAAGGCGGCGGGCGGCGAGACCACGGACGTGATCAAAGTGCCGCTCGGCACCAACGACTTCTCGGCCTATATGCAGCGGGTCAAGGATTCAAAGCCCGATTGCCTGTTTCCCTTCCTGCCGGGCGGCCCGATGGTGCTCGGTTATGTCCATGGCTATGTCGATGCCGGGCTGGGCACGGCCGGCATCCCGAATTACGGCACGGCCGAGACCTCGGAAAATTATCTGCCCGCGATCGGCGATGCCGGGCTCGGCATCATCACCGCCTGGTATTACAGCCCCTATCTCGACAATCCGATGAATAAGAGCTTCATCGCCGGGCTGAAGGCGGCCGATCCCGACGTGTTGAGCAAATACATCACCACCTTCGGCTATGACGGCATGGAGATTATTTTCCACATGCTGAAGGCGACCAACGGCGAGCGCGACGGCGACAAGGCCATCGCCGCGATCAAGGGCTATTCCTGGGACGGCCCGGGCGGGCCGATGTCGATCGACCCCAAGACCCGCGACAATGTCCGCACCATCTATATCCGCAAGGTGGTGAAGGAGAATGGCCTGATGTACGACAAGACCGTCGAGACCATCCCGAACGTTCACGATCAGTGGCACGATCTGCATCCGGCGAGCTGATCAGGTATCAGGGATCGGGTATCAGAATTCTCTGATCCCTGATCCCTGTCATCTGATCTCCATCGCGGCGTCTCCCGCGAAAAATCGGTCGTCGCGGCCCGGAAGCGCGCTATCCTTGGGCGATGAGCAAGGCCTTCACCAAGGAAGACGATAACGCGGACGAGGCGATGCCGGAAGGGGCGCCGCCGCTTCCGGCCAGCACCAAGAATTACATCACGCCCACCGGCTTCGAGGGCTTGCGGCGCGAGTTGCGCCAGTTGTTACGCGAGGAGCGGCCCAAGGTCGTCGAGACCGTGGCCTGGGCCGCCGGCAACGGCGATCGCTCCGAAAACGGCGATTACATTTACGGCAAGCGCCGCCTGCGCGAAATCGACAGCCGCATGCGTCACCTGACCAAGCGGCTCGAAATCGCCGAGGTGGTCGACCCGGCGCGGCAAAAGAATCGCGATCGGGTCTATTTCGGCGCCACCGTCACCTACGCCGACGGGCGCGGCGTCGAAAAAACCATCACCATCGTCGGCATCGACGAGACCGACGCCGATCGCGGCCGGGTGAGCTGGATGTC
>JAATGI010000270.1 GCA_015654725.1 Rhodospirillales bacterium | reverse complement strand
ATGCCCGAGAAGCTTTGGGTGCGCTGCACCTCGCGATCGATGAGGTGATCGTTGGCGTTGTTCCCGGCGAGCCGGAAGCGGCCGAGCCAATCGGTGGTGTTGGGCAGGAAGTCGTAATCGCGTGTCCGCCCGCCCGGTACCTGCGTCGCGGCTTGCAGCCGCTTGAAGGCGCCTTTCCAGATCAGATCGACGATCATGGTGTGGGTATCGTCCATCGGCACATAGGCGCGGTTGAGGATATTGTCCTCGAAGGCGTTGATCGGCGGCATGGTCCAGCACGGGAACGCGAACTGGCCGAAGCGCCAATAGGTGTTGCCCTCGTCGGCCGGACGATAGGCGGCGTAAACCGCGCCATAATCGGTTTCCTGCGACACATATTCGGGCGAACGGTTGGTCAGCGCGAAGCGTTGCAGGCTGTTTTGCATATCGCCGCTGGTGACCGAGCCGAAATGCAAAAAGCCGATATGCGAGGTGTCGAGCTCGCCCTCGACGCCGGCCAGCCAATTGCACTGGCGCTGCACGAAATCGATCCTGACCTCGCTTTCGGGCATCAGATTCGCTTCGAGCGCCGGCAGCGCCGGCACCGGCTGCCTCGAACCCATATAGACCCAGATCAGGCCGTTGCGCTCGGCGGCCTTGTAGGCCTTGGCCTTGATCTTTTCCTTGAACACCTGATGCGCCGGCAGGTTGGGCTGGTCGAGGCAGTTGCCTTCAACGTCGTATTTCCAGCCGTGATAGATGCAGCGAATGCCGTTTTCCTCGTTGCGGCCATAGAACAGGCTGGCGCAGCGATGCGGGCAGCGGTGATCCATCACGCCGATCCGGCCCGAGGAATCGCGAAACGCGATCAACTGCTCGCCCAGCAGTTTCAGCCGCAGCGGCGGCGCATCCGCCTTCAGTTCCGAGGATTTCGCCGCGGGCAGCCAATATTCGCGCATCAGCTCGCCCATCGGCGTGCCGGGCCCGACCCGGGTCAGGACTTCATTGTCTTCCGCGATTGACATGGCATTCCTCCGAACTTGATTTGCCGATATTCTAGCTCGAACGGAAGGCGGCGTCATCGGGAGTTCGGCATGGCTGGTATTATCGAGGCTCAAGCCCGGCACCAGGTCCGGATCGAGGATTTGCCGTTTTACCAGGCCGAGGATGCCACGCTGTTGGCGCGGCTTTACCGGCCGAGCGGCGTGGGGCCCTTTCCGGCCGTGATCGATCTTCATGGCGGCGCCTGGACCAGCGGCGACCGCACTCAGAATGTCGCTTTTGCCACGGCGTTCGCCGAGGCCGGCATCTTGACCATCTCGCTCGACTTCCGCATGCCGCCGGCCAAGCGCTATCCCGAGACCCTGGCCGACATCAATATCGGCATCCGCTGGGCCAGGAAACATGCCGCCGAATTCGGCAGCAGGCCCGATTGGGTCGGCGGCTTCGGCACCTCGAGCGGCGGGCATCTGATCTTGTTGGCGGCGATGCGGCCCTTCGATCCGCGCTATCCGACGATTCCGGCGCCGCATCTGGAAGCGATCGACGCGCGGCTGGCCTTCGTCGTTTCCGGCTGGGGCGTGCTCGAGCCGCTGTTGCGCTATCGCCTCGCCAAGGAGCGCGGCGGCCAGCAATTCGTCAAAAGCCACGACGCGTTCTGGGGCAGCGAAGCGGCGATGAGCGACGGCAGCCCGCCCTTGATGCTGGAGCGCGGCGACGCGGTCGATCTGCCGCCCGCCCTGATCTTCCAAGGCACCGACGATGTCGCCGCCTATCGCAAGGCCGGCGGCGAGATGGAATTGGAATTGCTCCCGGGCGCCAAGCACAGCTTCTTCCGCGACGATCCGAACAGCGCCAATTCACTGAAGGCGATCGAGCTGACCAAGGCGTTCGTGCTGAAGCGGACGGTCGGGCGCTAGAGCCGAAACTGGACCAAACCGGGGCCATTGGGGATGGCAACCAACCAGATGCAGCGTAGGCTCGCGGCCATTCTCGCCGCCGACGTCGTGGGCTATTCGCGGCTCGCGGCGGCGGACGAGGAAGGCACGGTGTCGCGGCTCCGGGCGCTGCGACATGAGCTGATCGATCCCGTGGTGGCGGCCCATGGCGGACGCCTGGTCAAGACCACGGGCGACGGCCGAATTATCGAATTCGCCAGCGTCGTCGATGCCGTGCGCTGCGCCATCGAAGCGCAGCGCAAGATCGCGGTGCGGAATGCCGATGTGGCGCCCCACAAACGCATCGAGTTTCGGATCGGGCTTCATCTCGGCGACGTGATCGTCGAGGGCGACGGCGACCTGATGGGCGACGGGGTCAATATCGCCGCGCGGCTCGAAACCATCGCCGAGCCCGGCGGGATTTGTCTTTCCAACGCCGCCTACGATCAAGTGCGCGACAAGATCGCGGCGGAGTTCACCGATCTCGGCGACAAAGAGCTGAAGAACATCGCAAGGCCGGTGCGGGTCTATTCGATTCTTCCCCAGAATGGCTCCACCCCGGCGCAAGCCGGGGTCCACCGGGCCGAGGTCGCGACGAGCGGAGGGGTGGCCCCCGACTTTCGTCGGGGTGGTGAAAAAAGGGAAGGGGCGGAGAGGAGTAGTTTGGCAGGGGCTTCCCCGCCCCGCCTCTCCATCGTCGTTCTGCCCTTCGCCGATATCGGCGGCGATCCGGAGCAGGAATATTTCGTCGATGGCGTAACCGAAAGCCTGACCACCGATTTGTCGCGCATTTCGGGCTCGTTCGTGATCGCCCGCAACACGGCGTTCACCTTCGACCGCAACATGGCCGCCGCCCACGGGACCATCGGGCACGCCAAGCTGTTCGACGGACGGGCCGAGGAAACCGAACCCCACATCCTTGAAGCGCTGCGCCTCAGTCCGAAAGACGCGGTCGCGTGGCATTGGATGTTCGTCGCCGGGATGGCCAAGGTGTCTCTCGCACGAGACGAGGAGGCGGTCGCCTGGCTGCGCCGCTCAGTCGAAATTTTCCGATATTTCTCGGAGCCGCATTTCTTTCTCGCAGCCGCGCTTGCGCACATTGGCCGCGTTGACGAGGCCCGGGCCGCCGCCCAAGCCGGCCTCGCGCTGGACCCCGGACACACCGTCAGCCGTATCCCCTTCAGCGACAACCCGACCTATCTGGCGCGGTACGAGCGCTACCGCGACGGCCTGCGCAAGGCCGGGGTGCCGGAGGAATGAGCTTCGTCTCCCTTGACGTTGTCGCCATCGCCACCGATATTACGCATCGAGCGTAAAACTAGAAGAGGAGAAATGTCTGTCCATTATACACGCACTCGGAGAATTAGCTGCAAATCCGCTGCATTAACAGCTAATTCCACCGGGCGGTGTGGCGTCACCGGTCGAACGCGGCATGCGTGACGGTGTGGCCTGTAAATCACCTGTAAATACAGGCGGACTGGCCGAAGCGCCGCAACGGATAGGTGTAATGGAGGCGCCTAGACCAGCTCTTTCTTCTTCGCGGCGCGGTCGTGGCCGGTCTCGGTCTTTTGGAAGCCATGGACCGAGAGATCGAACTGATTGCCTTCGGGATCGGCGGCGCGGAATTCGGCATAGGGCCGCTCGGCCGGACGCGCTTTCGGCGTCTCGAGGCCGAACTCGGCGAACTTGGCCTTGACCGCGTCCAGATCCTCGATCTCGAAGCCGAAATGATTGAGGCCGGCGGCGGCCTCGCCTTCGAGCCGATGCGGCAGGATCGCCAGGGTGAGATACCCGTCGCTGAGGAAAAAGGCGGTGTCGTTCGGCGCCTTGCTGATGACCTCCATGGCGAAGGCGGTCTCGTAGAAGTGCGCCATGGTCTTGGGGTTGCGGGCGAAGATCGCGAGGTGACGGATTTTGGGCCGGGCCATGATGCCTTCTCCTTCGGTCGAGCCAGGCTCCGAGAATACCGAGATTCCGGCTTGGTGTCTTGGTGCCGTGGTGGTTAGTCTTGCCGGTCAATTTAGGGTGAGGCGGGCATGGCGATCGTGAAGGGCGGATTGATTCAGATGGGCCTGAAGGGCGACACCTCGATGTCGCCCGCCGAGATCGCGAAGCGCATGAACGACGCGCACATTCCCTATATCGAAAAGGCCGGCAAGGACGGCGTCCAGGTGTTGTGCCTGCAAGAGGTGTTCAACCAGCCCTATTTCTGCCCGAGCCAGGATGTGAAGTGGTACGCGGCGGTGGAGAAGGTTCCCGACGGCCCGACCGTCAAGCTGATGCAGGAATATGCCAAGAAATATTCGATGGTCATTGTCGTGCCGATCTATGAGGAGGACATCACCGGCGTCTATTACAACACCGCCGCCGTGATCGACGCCGACGGCAAATATCTCGGCAAATACCGCAAGACCCACATCCCGCAGGTCGCCGGCTTTTACGAAAAATTCTTCTTCAAGCCCGGCAATTCGGGCTGGCCGGTGTTCCACACGGCTTACTGCAAGCTCGGTGTCTATATCTGCTACGATCGGCATTTCCCCGAGGGCTGGCGGGCGCTGGCGCTGAACGGCGCCGAATATATCGTCAATCCCTCGGCGACCGTGGCGGGCCTTAGCCAGTATCTGTGGGAACTTGAACAACCCGCCGCCGCCGTCGCCAATGGCTGTTATATCGGCGCCGTCAACCGCGTCGGCACCGAGGCGCCGTGGAATATCGGGCGCTTCTACGGTTCGGCCTATTTCGTCAATCCGCGCGGCAAGATCATCGCCAAGGCAAGCGAGGACAAGGACGAGCTCATCACCGCCGAGATGGATTGGGACATGGTGCGCGAGGTGCGCAATCTCTGGCAGTTCTATCGCGACCGCCGGCCCGAGACTTACGGGACGCTGACCGCGATCTGATGTCGCGCGCGGCGCTGGCAAAGCTGATCGCGCAATCGCGGCGCGCGATGGTGTTCACCGGCGCCGGCATCTCGACCGAATCCGGCATTCCCGATTTCCGCAGCCCCGGCGGCGTCTGGAGCAAGATGAAGCCGATCTATTACGACGAATTCGTCGGCAGCGAGGAAAAGCGCCGCGAGGCCTGGACCCGCACTTTTACCGGCGTCGCCGGCTGGGTCGGCGCCAAGCCGAACGCGGGGCATTATGCCGTGGCGCGGTTGGTGGCGCGGGGCAAGGTCGTTTCGGTCATCACCCAGAATGTCGACAATCTGCATCAAGAATCGGGCGTGCCGGCGGCGCAAGTCATCGAACTGCACGGCAATGCCAGCTATGCCACTTGTCTCGATT
>JAATGI010000415.1 GCA_015654725.1 Rhodospirillales bacterium | reverse complement strand
GAATTGCGCCTCGCGGCTCATATGGCCGATGTCGATGCGCTGAAGCAGGCTTTTCTCCTCGGCGAGGACATTCACGCGGCGACCGCAAGCGGGGTGTTCGGCGTGCCGCTTCCGCAAGTGGGTCCCGAATTGCGACGGCGGGCGAAGGCGATCAATTTCGGCATTCTCTACGGCATGAGCGCGTTCGGGCTGGCCGCGCGCATCCAGGTGCCGCAATCCGAGGCCGCCGATTACATCAAGGCCTATTTCGAGCGCTTTCCCGGCATTCGCGACTACATGAATCGGATGAAGCTCGAAGTGCGCGAGAAAGGCTATGTCGAGACGTTATTCGGGCGGCGCTGCCACATCCCCGGCATCAAGGACCCGAACGCGGCGATGCGCTCTTATGCCGAGCGCGAGGCGATCAACGCGCCGCTCCAAGGCTCGGCCGCCGACATTATTTTGCGGGCGATGATCCGCCTCCCGCCGGCGCTGGCCGCGGCCGGCCTCAAGGCGCGGCTGTTGCTGCAGGTCCATGACGAGCTGGTACTCGAAGCGCCCGAGGACGAAGCCGAGCGAACCGCGGCCCTGGTCAAGCAAGTGATGGAACAGGCGCCCGAGCCGGTCTTGACGCTCGCCGTGCCGCTGGTCGTCGAAACCGGGATGGCGCACAACTGGGACGACGCGCATTAGCGACGCCACAACATATCTGTTGCATCGAGGGTCAATCCCTCTATAAAGCTCCATGACGAGCAATCAATTCAAACGGTGGCTTGCCGGCCAGGGGTGCACGTTTGAATCGGCGCGAGGCGGCCATCTGTTTGTTCGTCGAGGAAATCGGACCTCGGTACTGCCGATGCACGGCAGTCGAAAGGAACTCGGAACCGGACTTGTGAACAAGATCAAGAAGGATCTCGGTCTCAAATGAGGAACGATGCGATGGAAAATTTTCCGGTCATGCTGGAGAAGGATGATAACGGAACCGTCCTGGTCGACTTCGTCGATTTTCCGTTCGCTCACACCTTCGGAAAAACCGAGGGCGAAGCGATGAAGCGCGCGGTCGATGCCCTGGTCAGCGCGATCATCGGGCTTATGACGGATCGGAAGGATGTTCCGCGTCCCTCTTCGGCCCGCGGGCGGCGAACGGTATCGCTTCCGCCGCTTGACGCGGCCAAGATCGAACTCTATCGCGCCATGCGAAAGCAAGGCGTTACCAAGGCTGAGCTTGGACGGCGTTTGCAATGGCATCCGCCGCAAATCGATCGGCTGCTCGATCTAAGACATGCTTCCAAGCTCGATCAACTTGAGCATGCGCTTCGCGCGGTCGGGAAAACGTTGATTATTTCCGTGCGCGACGCCGCTTAGCGTCGCGGCGCTAATCCCGCCACGGCTCGATCAAAATCTTGGCGTGATTCTTGGGATTTTCGAGTTCGTCGAAGGCGTGCGCCACGCCGTCGAGTCCGACCTTGCCGGTGATCAGGGGTGCCACGTCGATCTCGCCCTCGGCCAAATGGCGCAGCGTCTCGGCGTATTCGCGGCGATAAAAGCTGTTGGAGAAAATCAGGCTCACTTCCTTGCCCATGCCGGTCATGGGCTGAAAGCGGTCTTCCTCGAAGCACAATCCGACGATGACAATGCGCGCGTCCTGCGGCGCGCCGTTCAGGATTTCCTGGATGATGCCCGGCCCGCCGACGCATTCGAAAATCACCGCCGGCTTGAGGCCGGAACCCACCAGCCAGCCCGGCAAGGTCGGTCCGGGATCGGGCAAGCCGGTCTGCGCCTGTTCGCGCCAAACGTCGTAGGGCGAGCCGTCGTTGGGATTGACTACCACATCGGCGCCCATTTTGAGCGCGAGTTCGCGCCGCTTCGCCGAGCGCGACGCCGCCACGATCGGATGCGCGCCCTTGATCTTGAGCCCGGCGATCACCGCAAGCCCGATCGGCCCGCAGCCAATCACCAGCGGCACGTCGCCTTTCTCGAGCCGCGCCCTATTGACGGCGTGCCAACCCACCGACATCGGCTCGTTGAGCGCGGCATGTTCGGTCGGCAGCCCGTTCGGAATTTCGAGGAGATGATCTTCCGTCAAACGCATGTACTCGCCATAGCCGCCGGGATTGACCGCGGAATAGCCGATGAACTCGGCCCCGGTCTTGCGGTTGAGGATCGGGATTGAGTTGACCCGTGTGCCGGGCTTGAAGCGCTTCGCCGTCTCGGCACCGTAATCGACCACTTCGCCAACGAATTCATGGCCCATGACGATAGCGCCGCCGCCATTGTCGTTATGTTGCGCTTGGTGAAAGACGTGAAGGTCGGACCCGCAAATGCCGCAGGCGAGGGTCTTCACCAGCACTTCGCCCGGTCCCGGCTCCGGCGCCGGCACGTCGCCGACTTCGATCCGTCTGTTGCGCAGTACCGCCGCTCGCATCGCCCGCTCCCGTGATTTTATTGTGAGGCCCGCGACTCTATCGCGCGGCGGCCCGCCTCGTCCAGCCGCGGCGCTTGTTTCGGCACGCGAAGCGGCTCATAGAGCGCGCGGATGGGGGGCAAATTCATCTTCCGGAAAGCGCGATGCCGGCGCGCGCGGGCGTGGTCCCGAGCCTTGACGGCTTGCGCGCCGTCAGCATCGCGCTGGTGCTGTTGGCGCATCTCGTCAGCGACCGTTGGTTTCCCGGCGGCTTTGGCGTGCTCACGTTTTTCGTCATCAGCGGATTCTTGATCACGCGGCTCTTGTTGGCCGAATTCAAGACGCGCGACACGATTTCGCTCGGCTCGTTTTATCTGCGGCGTATTCTGCGGCTTTATCCTGCGGTCCTCGTCTATACGGCGATCGTCACGGCGGTTTATCTGATCGCGGCGCCCGCTCTGATCGATTGGCCAGAGCCGATTGCAGCGCTGTTCTATTACGCCAACTATCTCTTCGTTTACGACAACGTCCACCACGTCCAAGTGACGATGCCGTTCACGCATTTCTGGTCGCTGTCGATCGAAGAGCAGTTCTATATTTTCTTTCCCGCCATTCCGCTCCTGTGCCGGGGCCGGGCCGCGGCGATCGCGGCCGTGGCGGCGGCGGTTTGCGTCGTCGCCCTGGCGCTGCGAACTTACGGCGCGTTGCGCCATCCCGAACTTCTCGACACCGAATATTTCTATCTTCGCACCGAAATGCGGATGGATTCGATCGCCTTCGGCGTGCTGGTCGCCGCCGCCTGCGAGTTGCCACGCGGCCGCGCGCTCATTCTCCGGCTCATCCGCCCGGTTCCGATCATCATTGCCATTCTCGTCGTGGTCGCTTGCTTCGCCGATCGCGACCCGTTCTTCCGCGAGACCGCGCGCTATACGCTGGTCGCCGCCGCCATCGCCGTCGGCATGTGCGCGGTGGTGTTCAGCGCGCGATACGCGGCGGCCAACCGAATCCTGAATTCCCGTCCCGTCGTTTGGGTCGGCCGATTGAGCTATTCGCTCTATGTCTGGCATCTCGCGACCGCGGAAGCGGTGCGGCATTATTTTGCCGCCTTGCCGCATCCGGTGGTCGCGGCCCTGGCCTTGGCCGCGTGCTTGATCGCGGCGGCGCTCTCCTATTATGGCTTGGAACGACCGTTGATCGGGCTGAGGCGGCAATTCGGCTCGCGGAATGCCGACAGGCCGGCGCTCGGCTAGCGCTTAAGCGGCGGCGTAGATGCCCGCTTGTTTCACTTCCGGCCCGACATAGGATTCGAATTTCTTGAAATTGGTCTCGAAGCGCTTGGTCAGATCGCGCGCGGTCTGGTCGTAAGCCGATTTGTCGGACCAGGTGTTGCGGGCCGTCAGCACGTCGGAGGGCACGTCGGGGCAGGTTTCGGGAACGTGAAGGCCGAAGAACGGTTCCTTCCGCACCGGCACGTCCTTGAGCTTGCCGGCCAATGCCGCGCGCACCAAGGCGCGGGTATGCGCGATCTTCATCCGCGCGCCGACGCCGTAAGCGCCGCCCGACCAGCCGGGGTTGACGAGCCAGCAAGCGGCACCCGTCTTGGCGATGCGTTCGCCCAGCATCGCGGCATAGACCGAGGGGTGACGCGGCATGAAGGGCGCGCCGAAGCAGGTCGAGAAGGTGGCGCGCGGCTCGTTGACGCCGAGCTCCGTGCCCGCCACCTGCGCGGTGTAGCCCGAAAGGAAATGATACATCGCCTGTTCCGGCGTCATGCGCGCGATCGGCGGCAGCACGCCGAAGGCGTCGGCCGTCAG
>JAATGI010000301.1 GCA_015654725.1 Rhodospirillales bacterium | reverse complement strand
TTTTCGACCTGGAAGCCGATCCGTCTGCTCCTGGGCGCCTATCTTTTCGGCTTTTTCTCGATAGCGGAGCTTCATGCCCAGGGCTTCGGCGTCCATGTAGCGCCGGAGTTCCTGTCGATGCTGCCCTATCTCGCGACAATTTTGGTATTGGTGATAATCTCGCGCGACGCCAAGCGCATCCGGCTCAACGCGCCGGCTTCGCTGGGCAAGGCGTTTCGCGCCACGGCTTGATGGGGATGGTTCAACCGGGCGGCTTGCCGATTGGGGGCGCGCTCAACATGAAGGGAGCAAGTCATGATTAAGCGTAGGGATTTCGTGATCGGCGCCGGCGGGGCGGTGGCCGCCACGGCGTTGGTGTGCATGCCGCACATTGTCCGCGCGGCGGACAAGCTCAAGGCCGCCTGGATCTATATCGGCCCGACCGGGGACATGGGCTGGAGCTATCAACACGATCTCGGCCGGCAAGCGGTCCAGAAGGAATTCGGCGACAAGGTCCAGACCATCAAGGTCGAGAGCGTGCCCGAGAGCGCCGATGCCGAACGGGTGCTGACCAAGCTGGCTCAAGACGGCGCGAAGATCATCTTCACCACTTCCTTCGGCTATATGGAGCCGACCATCAAAGTCGCGGCCCAATTCCCCAACGTCTATTTCGAGCATGCCACCGGCTATAATCGGGCCGCGAACGTCTCCACATACGCCGTGCGCTTTTATGAGGGCCGCACCATCCAAGGCACGATGGCGGGCATGCTGACCAAGTCCGGCATCGTCGGCTATGTCGGCTCGGTTCCGATTCCGGAAGTGGTCGGCGGCATCGACGCCTTCACGCTGGCGTTCCGCAAGATCCGGCCGGACGGCAAGATCAAGGTCATCTATGTCAATGAATGGTTCAATCCCGGCAAGGAGGCCGACGCGGCGAAGGCGCTCCTGGACCAGGGCGCCGATATCATGTGTCAGCACACCGACAGCCCGGCGCCGGTGCAGACCGCCGAGGCGGCCAAGGCCTGGAGCTTCGGCCAGTCCTCCGACATGGCCAAGTTCGGCCCGACCCATTGCGTCACCTCGAATGTCGATAATTGGACGCCCTACTACATCGAGCGCGTCAAACTGGTGCTGGAAGGCAAATGGACCTCGACCGACACCTGGGGCGGCTTGGCGGCGGGCATGCTGAAAATTCCGGCCTTCAACAAGAACGTGCCGGAAAAAATCCGCGAGGCTGGCGCCAAGGTGGAAGCCGAAGTGAAGAGCGGCAAACGCCATCCCTTCGCCGGGCCGATCAAGGATCAGTCGGGCAAGGAGCAGGTCGCGATGGGCGATCACCTCCCCGACGAAAAGATCCTCGGCATCAATTGGTACGTCGAAGGCGTCGAGGGCGACCTGCCGCATTAGGCCGTTCTTTGGTCGATGGCCCCCTCCCAACCCTCCCCCGTCTTACGGGGGAGGGCAGCACCGCGCAGCGGTGCGGGTGGGGGCTACCCGTCGTTCAGCAAATCCAACGCGGTCGCCGCGACGATCTCGGTTGCCTTGTCGAGATCGTCGAGCATGAGATGTTCGTCGGCGGCGTGCGCGCCGGCCTCGACGATGCCGCGCGGCCCGGCGCCGTACAGCACGATCGGAATGCCGGCGGCCGCGTAATGACGGGCGTCGGTATAGAGCGGCACGCCGTTGGCCGCAATCCTTTCGCCGAGCACGCGCTCGGCGTGGCGCAACAGCGGCGCCAGAATTTTTTCCTGGCCGGGCAAGGGCTTCAACGGCTCGGCCAAGAGGATACGCCGCACTTCGACCGCGATACCGGGATGGATGCGCGCGGCTTCGGCGACGACCGCGCGCAATTCCCGCTCGACCTCGGCGCCGTCTTCCTCGGGGATGAAGCGGCGATCGAGCCGCATCGTCACCAGATCGGGCACCACGTTGGTGTTGATGCCGCCCGCGATCAGCCCCACCACCAGCGTCGGTGAGTCGATGCCGGCAATGCGCGAGTGCCGCGCCGCGAGACCCTTGCGATAGGCGTAAAGCGCGGCGAGGATTCCGGTGGCGGCTTCAAGCGCGTCATGGCCGGTATCGGGCAGCGCGGCATGCGCCTGCTTGCCCCTGACCGCGATTTCCAGATGCAGGCAGCCATCATGCGCGATCACGACATTATGGGAAAAGCCGGCGGCGATGGCGTAATCCGGTTTGGTAATGCCGCGATCCAGGAGGAATTTCGGGCCGATCGTGCCGCCCGCCTCTTCGTCATAGGTAAAATGCAACTCGACCGCGCCGTGTTTCACCTCTTGCGCCCGCAGCGCCAGCAGCGCGAACGCATAGGTCGCGAAATCGGATTTCGACACCGCGACGCCACGGCCATACATCGCGCCGTTCGCGATCTCGCCGCCATAAGGCTCGTGAGTCCAGCCCCGACCCGGCGGCACGACATCGCCATGGGCGTTGAGCGCCACGGTCGGGCCGGGGCCGAAGCGATGACGCACGACCAGATTGGTCGCCGAGATCATGCCATTCGCCGTCACGAGACCGGCCGGGACCGGGTGGCGTTCGACGGCGAAGCCGAGCGCTTCGAGCAGCGCAGCGGCACGCGCGGCGTGCGGCGCGCAATCGCCGGGCGGATTGTCGCTCGGCACGCGCACCAGCTCGGCGAGAAAGCGGCGCTGTTCGCCGCGCCGCGCGCTGAGAACATCGTGCAGCGCGCGGTAAACCCGTTCGCTCACCGCATCCGGTTGTCCCGGGGCTGCAAGCTGCGCAGGAACTCCAGCAGCACGCGCGCGCCGGTCTCGGCGTCTTCGGCGGTGATGGCCTCGGCCGGATGGTGGCTGATGCCGCCTTTGCAGCGCACGAAAATCATGCCGATATCGGTAAGCGCCGCCATCGCCATGGCGTCGTGGCCGGCGCCGCTCGGCAGCCGCCGCCGCGGCAGGGCCATGGCGGCGACCGCGCGCTCCAACTCCACCATGAGCCAGGCCGAGCATGCCACCGCCGCGGTCTCGAAGCTGCGGTCGAGACCGACGCCGACGCCGCGCCGGCGGCCGACGGCGTGCGCCGCGGCGACGATATCGGCATAGGCCGCAAGCCGCGTCGCGTCGTCGGGCGAGCGCAGATCGAGACTGAATTTGACCCGCCCCGGTATCACGTTGGTGGCGCCGGGTTGCGCCGCGATCTGCCCGACCGTCGCCACCAGCCCGGGATTCTCCCGCGCGCGGGTTTCGATCGCGACGATGATTTCGGCCGCCGCCGCCATCGCGTCGTGGCGCAGCTTCATCGGCACGGTGCCGGCATGCCCCGCCTCGCCGTTGATCTCGAACGTGGCGCGCGTGATGCCGGCGATCGAGGTCACGATGCCGACGGGCAAATTCTCGGCTTCGAGCACCGGACCCTGCTCGATATGCAACTCGACATAGCCAAGCACGGCTTCGCGCTTCCGCGCGACCGTACCGACCCGCCCGGGATCGAGGCCGAAGGTAAGCATGGCCTCGCTCATCGCAATCCCCGCCTGGTCCTTACGGTCCAACACCGCGCGCTCGAACGTGCCGGCGATGGCGCGGCTGCCGAGCAGCGTCGATTGAAACCGCACGCCCTCTTCATCGGCAAAGCCGATGACCTCGATGGCGAAGGGGAAGCGTTCGCCCTTGGCGTGAAGCGCGGCGACGCAGGCGACGGCGGTGATGACGCCGAGAATGCCGTCATAGCGGCCGGCGTTGCGCACCGTGTCGAGATGCGAGCCGAGGATCAGCGCCGGCGCGTTCGTCCGCAGGCCTTCGTACCGGCCGACGACATTGCCGATGGCGTCCATCGTCGCGTCCATGCCGGCATCGCGCATCCAGCCCGCGACCAGTTCGGCGGCGGCGCGGTGTTGCGGCGTCAAGAAGGTACGGGTCAGCACGCCCGGCTCCTCGGAGATTCCCGCGAGCTGATCGGCCCAGAGCATCAACCGCTCGCCGAGCCCGCTCAAGTAATCTTCGATCGGCCGCCCGCCATCCGGCAGAATCGCCTCGAGACGAAACCGCGCGATGCTGCCGATTTCCGCGAGCGCGCGGCCATATTCGTCGTCGGTAGAATTGCCGAGCCGTTCTTCCGCCGCCGCCAGAATTTCGGCGCGGTTGCGGCCCTTCACCACCATGATGAAGGGAAAGCCGAACTTTTCGCGGTAGCCCCGGTTGAGCGTCCGCAGCCGCGCCATTTCGGCGAAATGCGTGGCCCACAAGCCGGCCGAGGCCTGCTCGCGCTTGGAAAAATCGGTGGTCACCGCCGCCGCGCCGAGATCGGGATGCGCCCTAATCAGCGCCATCTGGGCCTCGTGCCCGGCGCCCTGAACCGCCTCGACCATCGCCTCATGCAGCTCCGCGACGGTCGCGAACGGCCGCTTGGACCAAGCCGCCTCCGCGACCCAGGGCGAATGCTCGAACACGGCGCCCAGCGTCGCGGCGAAGCCGAGCCGGTCCATCGCATTGAGCGCTGCAAGCGTGATTGGATCGCTCATGTCCCCGCCTTGCGGAAAGGATGAGTCTTGCGCCAATGGCGCGCAATGTCGAGGCGCCGGCACACCCAGACCCGATCGTGGCTTTGCACGTAATCGAGGAAGCGCGCCAAGGCCACCGCCCGGCCCGGCCTTCCGACCAGGCGGCAATGCAGCCCGACCGACATCATGCGCGGCTTGGTCTCGCCCTCTTGGTACAGCAAATCGAAGCTATCCTTCAGATATTGAAAAAATTGCTCGCCATTGCCGAAACCTTGCGGCGTGGTCAGGCGCATGTCGTTGGCTTCCAGCGTATAGGGCACGACGAGATGCGGTTTGCCCGAGACCTCGACCCAATAAGGCAATTCGTCGGCATAGGAATCCGCGTCATAGAGAAAGCCGCCATGCTCGACGACGAGCCGGCGCGTGTTCGGACCCATGCGGCCGGTGTACCAGCCCAAGGGCTTGACGCCGGCGACGCGCTCGATCGCCGCGATCGCCAAGTCGATATGCGCCCGTTCGGTCTCGCTATCGATATATTGGTAATCGATCCAGCGCCAGCCATGACTCGCGATCTCGAAATCGGCCTCGACCATCGAGGCCGCGATCTCCGGCACCCGCGCCAACGCCATGCCCACGGCGAAGACCGTGACCGGCAAGTGGCGCTCGACGAATAGGCGCCTGAGGCGCCACCAGCCGACCCGGCTGCCATATTCGAAATGCGATTCCATGTTGATGTGGCGCACGCCCAGGAGCGGCGCTGCGTTGACGATGTCGGAGAGAAACGCCTCTGACGCGGCATCGCCGTGGAGAATATTATTCTCGCCGCCATCCTCGTAATTGATGACGAATTGCAGCGCGACGCGCGCGCCGCCGGGCCATTTCGGATCGGGCCAGTCACGGCCATAGCCGACCATGTCGCGCGGATAGTTGGCGCCGTCAGTCAAGCGGCGCTCCCTGCGCGATCCAGTTGCCGAGCAGCGCGCGCTCGTTCGCGGTCATGCCGGTTTTGTTGCCGAGCGGCATGGCATTGGTATCGACCGCCATCAGCTTGATCTTGGCGACGACGCCGGCGATCTGCTGCGGGGTTTCGAGCTTCACCCCGTTGGGCGGCTCGCGGAAGGTGTCGTCGGTCGGATGCGCCGAGTGACATTGCATGCAGCGCTCCGCGATCACGCCATGGACCTGCGCGAACGCGACCCGCTCGGTCGCCGGAGCGCCGCTGCTCATCGGCACCGAGGTCACCAGCGCCAGCGCGATCGCCGCCACCACCGCGCCGCCCAGCACATAAGGCGCCGCCCTGCCGCCGCGATCGTAGGTGTTGAGGAAATAGCGCACGCCGCCGCCGACAATGAACAGCGCGATCAGGATCGCCCAGTTCCATTTCTGGCCGTAGGTGTTGGGAAAATGATTGCTGATCATCACGAACACGACCGGCAGGGTCAGGTAGTTGTTATGCACCGAGCGCTGCTTGGCGGCGCCGCCCCAGGCCGGATCGGGCACCTGCCCCGCCGCGTTCGCGCGCACCATGCGGCGCTGCCCGGGCTGGATCACGAACAGCACGTTCGCCACCATGATGACGCCCATCATGGCGCCGACATGCATATAGGCGGCGCGTCCCGACAGAACGTGACTGAGTCCCCAGGCGATCGCGATCAGCAGCGCGAAGCAACCCAGGTTCATCACCCCTTCGAGCCGGTTCAGGGGCGAGCGCCAAATCAGCTCATAGAGCGCCCAGCCGCCGGCGATGGCGACGATGCCGATGGCAACGGCTTCGGGCTGGGCGATTTCGGCGACGGCGGGATCGACCATGAAGCCGCTGCCGCCGAGGTAATAGACGATGAACAGAAGCGTGATGCCGGAAAGGCCGGTGAGATAGGCCTCCCATTTGTACCAATGCAGTTCCGGGATCTTGCCGGGCGGCACGTATTTAAGCTTCTCGACCTCGTAATAGCCGCCGCTATGAATGAGCCAGATTTTGCCGGCGCCGTGCTTGGCGCCGTCCGCCGCGGCGCGCAGATGGGCGTCGAGGTGGATGAAAAAAAACGACGTGCCGATCCAGCCGATCCCGACGACGATGTGGAACCAGCGGACGAACAAATTGGCCCATTCAAGGAAAACCGGACTCATGGCCCCCACCGAAAATAGGAGCGGCACGCCGACGCCGCTCCTATTTCACATTCAAGAATCAAGCCGCCGGACTGAGTCCGAAATCGTATTGGAGCGTGTAGCCCTTGCCATCGGCATTGCGCTTG
>JAATGI010000072.1 GCA_015654725.1 Rhodospirillales bacterium | reverse complement strand
CCGACGGAACGCGGAACGTCGGTCGCCAGCAACACCGAGGCGGAACGGTTGGGGAGATGAATGCGGCCGAGCGCGTCCAATCCGATCACGCCCGCCGAGACGCCCTCCAGCACCGATTCGGTGAAACGGCGGCGCTCGTCGAGTTGCCTGTTGGCCGCGATCAGCTCGGCGCGCTGCGATTCGAGCTGATGGGTCATGCGATTGAAGGCGCGGCTCAGCAAACCGAATTCGTCGTCGCTATGGCCTTCCGGAACGCGCGCCGCGAGATCGCCGCCGCGCACCTGCTCCGCCGCCGCCGCCAGCGAGCTGATCGGCCGCGCCATGCGGGTGGCGAAATTCAGTCCGATCCACACCGCCCCGGTCAGCAGCAGCAACCCCACGGTCAGGAACAACATCGCCAGCGCGAACTGGAATTTCGAGCGCTCGCCCTCGAGCTTATTGTACTGCGCGACCGCGCTCTGGGTTTGCTGCATATGCGCGATGACGGTGGGATCGACGAAGCGCCCGACATAAAGATAGACGTCGCCGAATTGCGGCAGCTTGATCAAGGCGCGGACCCGATCGTCGTTGTCGCTGGTCAGGATCGCGACGTCGCCGGCGTCGGCCTGTTGGATCGCGGTATCGGCGAGCGGCTCCAATTCGAGCGCGGCGGTCAGGCCGGAACGCGCCAGGATGCGGCCCTGGGCGTCGAACACGACCGCCTCCGTGAGCGACCGCAGCGCGGCTTGCGCCGCCACCACCTGGCCGAGCCGCTGCGGCTCCATGGTGAGGAATTGAGAATCGCGGTTGAGATCCTCGGCCATGCTGACGACATCGGCGCGGATGTTCTGCTGATGCTCGTGCAAATAGGCCTCGGCCACCGCGACCGACTCCGAGAGCGCGGTGCGCACCCGGTCCGAGAACCAGGATTGCACGCCATAGCTGAACAGGATGTAGGAGAAGATCGCGACGATGACGGTCGGAATCACCGCGATCAGGCCGAACAACAGCACCAGGCGGATGTGCAGGCGCGAGCCGACCAGGCCGCGCCGCCGCTCGGTCCAGACCTGCACCACCCGCCAGAAGATGATGCCGCATAGCGGCAGCACCAGGGCCAAATTCGCTAGAAGGAACAGTTGATTGAACGTGGCGCGCGCGCCGAAGGGCGGCAGGCCGCTTACCGCGGCATAGCTGACCGCCGCCGACACCACCGCGGCCACGGCCAAGGCGACCGCCAGCTTCGGCGCCCAACCGGAGCGCCAACTTCCCGCGATGAACCGACGCGCCACGCCTATCCGCGCTTCCAAAACCACCCGCCTCCTTAAGTCGCCGTTATTTTAGGCTGCGGGCGACATCGATGTCCAATTCGCGGATTTTCTTGCGCAAGGTGTTGCGGTTGAGGCCCAGAAGCTGCGCCGCCCGAAGCTGGTTGCCGCGGGTGGCGACGAGCGAGAGTTGGATCAGCGGCCGCTCGATTTCGTGCAACACCCGATCGTAGAGACCGGAGGGCGGCAGCCCGCCTTTATGGGCGGCGAAGTAATCGCGCAAATGGCGCTCGGCGGCGCCGCTCAGCCCTTCATTGGGCGCGGCGTCGCCGGCCCCGCCGGGCGCGGTCTCGGCCAGTTCCGCCTCGATCACGTCGCGGCCGATGACCTCTTGCGAATAAAGCGCGGCGAGGCGGCGGACCAGATTCTCCAATTCGCGCACATTTCCCGGCCAGCGATAGGATTTGATCCGCTCCATCGCCGGCCCGTCGAGCGATTTCAACGGCAGGCCCTCGCTGTGCGCCAGGCCGAGGAAATGCCGCGCCAGCGCCGGCACGTCCTCGGTGCGCTCCCGCAACGGCGGCAGCCGGATCGGCACGACATTGAGGCGATAGAACAGATCCTCGCGGAACAGGCCGCCGCGGATGAGCTGGCGCAAATCGCGATGGGTGGCGGCGATGATGCGGACATCGGCGCGGATCGGAACCCTGCCGCCGACGGCGGTGTATTCGCCCGATTGCAGCACGCGCAGCAGCCGGGTCTGCGCTTCGAGCGGCATGTCGCCGATTTCATCGAGGAACAGCGTGCCGCCTTGCGCCTGCTCGAACTTGCCGACGCCGCGCGCATGGGCGCCGGTGAACGAGCCCTTTTCGTGGCCGAACAATTCGCTTTCGATGAGTTCGCGCGGGATCGCCGCCATGTTGACGGCGATGAACGGGCCGGCGCGGCGCTTGCCGTAGTCATGCAGCGCCTTCGCCACCAGCTCCTTGCCGGTGCCGCTTTCGCCCGAGATCAT
>JAATGI010000225.1 GCA_015654725.1 Rhodospirillales bacterium | reverse complement strand
TCGATCAGCTTGCGCCGCGCCACCGCCAGCAGCCACGCCTCGGGCGCTCGCGGCACGCCGTCGTTCGGCCAGGCCGCCAGCGCGGCGGCGAAGGCATCGGACAAGGCGTCCTCGGCCCCAGCGACATCGCCGGTGCGCGACGCGAGATAGGCGACCAGCTTGCCGTAGCTTTGGCGCGCGGCGAGCTCGATCGCGCGGTGCGTGGTCTCGCTCGCCGTCACCGCCGTTCACATCGCCAGGATCGGCCGCACTTCCATGACGCCATATTGCGTGCCGGGGCATCGCGCCGCCCAGGACAGCGCCGCGTCGAGGTCCTTCGCCTCGATGATGTAATAGCCGCCGAGCTGTTCCTTGGTCTCGGCATAGGGGCCGTTCAGCACCTTGGTCTTGCCGCCCTCGGCGCGGACGGTGGTGCCGTTGGCGGAGCGGTCGAGCCGGTCGCCCTTGACGAAGACCCCGGCGTCGATCATCGCCTTGGTATAGGCGCCATAGGCGCCCATCATCTCGTTGATGTCGCGCTCGCGGGCCTGCTGCATGGCGGCTTCGTTCTGATAGATCAGCAGCATATATTGCATCGGGCACTCCCTGGTTCGAAGACGGCGCCCTCGCGCCGCTACCTCCATGACGTTCGGCGACGCCCGATTTCGACACGATGGCGGGAGCAAAGCAAAATGAAATGGCCGCGAGCCAGAAAAATGGCGCCGAAAGCATCGGCGCCGGTTGGTATCGTTGCTCGTCGCCGCTCGGCTCAAGCCGCCGGCGGAAGGCCTTTGCGCGGGCCGCGGGCCACCTTCTTGGCTTCGGCGACGGCGCGCTTCTCGGCACCGGCCTTCAATTCGGCATCCTTGTCCGAGGCTTCCTTCGCCAAGCGAAGGGTTCGCAGCTTCGCGGTCTTGACGGCATCGGCGTCGAAACGCTTTTGCCGTTCCTGACGAAACACGGCCTCGCGTTCCGCGGCGCGGGCGAACCGATCGCTCGCGCTGCGCATCGCCTTTTCCATTCTTCCGCGTTTCGATTCCAACATGAACTCGCACCTATCGGCTTATAGCGGCCTGCGGCGCCGGCGCGGAACTCACCGCCCCGAACGCATGACCGACTTGATCGCGGGGCGCGGCCGCCCCGAGGCCTCGGAGATGGCGCGATCCTGCTCCTCGATGACGGATCGGGCCGGCAGGTCGCCGTCCATGCCGCTCAGCGCCATACTCGGCACGCGCCGGTTAGAGCTGCGGCTGCCGTCCTCGTAAATGACGTCGAACGCGATGAAGGACTCGCTGCTTCGCTTGCCCATGGCCATGTGAGAATTCCAATCCTTCGACTATTTTTGCTCGGCCTTGTCGCTTGGAGCGTCGTCGGGGGACCGAGCCGCGCGTCTGGCGGCGACGGCCTCCTGTTGCTCCCTCAGCTTCTTTTCGTGCTTCGCTTGCTGACTGCGACGCCGTTCCGCGCGTTGCTGGCCATAGTTGGGCCTGGGCATGCTCCATCTCCTGGCGAACGATGAACGATGAGGGAATCGGCCGAAGCCGCCCCTCCGTCATCGCGCGTCGACCGGCGGACGATCGGGGCGGCGCGATGGCCGCCCCGAATGCCAATGCCGCTATTCGTCGAGCGCGAGCTGATCCGCGGCGAGCTTGCCGCGCTCGCTCACGACCTCGAACCGAACCTTCTGCCCCTCATTGAGGGCGCGCAGTCCGGCGCGTTCAACGGCGGAAACATGGACGAAGACGTCCTTGCCGCCGTCACTCGGCTGAATAAAGCCGAAACCCTTTTGCGAATTGAACCACTTGACAGTGCCAACAGCCATATAGGCCTCCTAAGTATGTAGTTACGCATCGCCCGATCTTGGGCGACACGACGCAATCTCGGCCTCATGGATATCTTGGGCGATCGCCGGTCAGGCGGTAGAGCAAGGGCAGAAGCGGAAACTGGATACATCGTAAGTAGTGCTTCCGGACGAAAAATTCAAGAGCAAGCTGTTTTCGGTCCCGTCTCGACGGACCGGCTCATCGCGCCGGATCAACCCTCGACCGCTCTTGCCAGGTCCCACCCGGATGCCCCATAAATCGGCCGATAAGTTCCCCGCCCCCGGTTCCAATCCGATCGTCCCGAAGGAAAGCATGTCCGAGGCGCAAACTCCGCCGTTTCGCGCCGACCATGTCGGCAGCCTGTTGCGCCCAAAGGATTTGCTGAGGGCGCGGGAAGAGGCGAGGGCGGGCCATCTGGCGACGGCCGCGCTGCGACAGATCGAGGATGCGGCGATCCGCGACGCGGCGCGGATGCAGGCCGGGCTGGGGCTGCGCGGCGTCACCGATGGCGAGTTCCGACGCGGCTCCTGGCACATGGATTTTCTTTATCAGTTCGGCGGCGTCAGCAAGATCCAAGATACGGTCGATATCCAGTTCCATAACGAGAAGGGCGATATCGAGTTCAGGCCCTCGGCGCTGCGCGTCACCGGCAAGCTCACGCTCGACCAAACCATCTTCGGCGCGGAGTTCCAATTCCTGCGCTCGGCGGTCGAGACGGGAACGCCGAAGCTGACCATTCCCTCGCCCAGCATGATGACCTATCGCGGCGGCAACGATGTGATCGACCGCGCGATTTATCCGGATATCGAGGAGTTCCGCCACGATCTCGCCCGTGTCTATCGCGAGGAGATCGCGGCGCTGGCGAAACTCGGCTGCACCTATCTGCAACTCGACGACACCAGCTTCGCCTATCTCAACGACCCGACGCAGCGCGATTATGTGGCGGCGCATGGCGGCGATCGCGACAATCAGCACCTGGTCAATATCGGCCTCGTCAACGCCGCGGTCGCGAACAAGCCGGCGGGCATGACGATTTGCGTCCATATGTGCCGCGGCAATCACCGCTCGTCCTGGGTGGCGTCGGGCGGCTACGACTATGTCGCCGACGCGGTCTTCAACCGGCTCGATGTCGACGGCTATTTCCTCGAATATGACGACGAACGCTCGGGCGGCTTCGCGCCGCTGCGTTTCGTGCCCAAGGGAAAGACGAAGATCGTGCTCGGCATCGTTTCCAGCAAAAAGAGCGCGCTCGAAACCAAGGATGAGGTCCGGCGGCGCGTCGACGAGGCGGCGAAATACGTCGCGCTCGACCAGCTCTGCCTCAGCCCGCAATGCGGCTTCGCCTCGACCGAACTCGGCAACGCGCTCGGCATCGAGCAGCAGAACGCTAAGCTCAATCTCATCGTCGAACTGGCTCGCGAAATCTGGGGAACTTGATCCGCCGGATCGTCCTGGATTAAGAATTTACATCATCTCTGGAGAGGCAAATGGCCGACAAAAATTTGGAAGAAATGCTGAAGACGCGGAACCCGGTGGAAATGCTGCGCAATTCGCAGCTCGGCGCCTATGTCTATCCGGTGGTGCCGGCCGAGTTCACCAACTGGCGCGACGAGCAGGTGGCCTGGCGCAAGACCGCGGTGCTGTTCGACCAATCCCACCACATGGCGGAAATGATGGTTACCGGCCCGGACGCGTTCAAGTTCATGAACCACCTGACCATCAACAGCTTCGCCAACTTCCCGGTGAACCGGGCGAAGCAATTCGTGCCGTGCAGCTATGACGGCTATGTCATCGGCGACGGCATCCTGTTTCATCTCGCCGAGAACCAGCTCAACTTCGTCGGCCGCGCGCCGACCGTCGATTGGATTCAGTTCCATGGCGAGACCGGCGGCTTCAATATCAAGATGGAGCGCGACGACCGCTCGACCTCGCGCGCGGGCGCCAAGCCGGTGACGCGCCGGCATTACCCCTATCAGATTCAGGGGCCGAACGCGGCGAAGATCCTGAACAAGCTGAATTGCGCGCCGATCCAGGACGTCAAATTCTTCACCATGGACGTGATCAACATCGCTGGCCGCAAGGTGCGCTGCC
>JAATGI010000052.1 GCA_015654725.1 Rhodospirillales bacterium | reverse complement strand
GGCGGTCGCCGATCTTGGCGCCGGTCGCATCGGGACCGAGCGCCGCGACCTCGCCGACGATTTCGTGGCCCAGGGTGTGGGGCAGCGGGAAGCCGATTTTGGCATATTCGACCTTGCGGCCGCCGCCCATATCCATCACGCCGTCCTGAATGTGGATGTCGCTGTGGCAGACGCCGCAGGCCGTGATCTTGACCAGGACCTGCGTGCCGGTCGGGATCGGGTTCGGCGCGTCCATCGGCTTCAACGCCTGGCCCCATTCGACGATTTGCATGCTGTGCATCGCGCGCTCCCTTGGTTCGGCGGCGATTATAGCGAGGCCAGGGCATTCCGTTCCATCCGACTATCACTTTGGGCAAATCCGCGCTGATATAATGCGGCATGGTGGAATCGGCACGGCGCTCGATGACCGCGCGGATCGCCGCGCGCCTCGCCCCGCCCTCAAGCGGCTGGCGCTGGCGCGCGCTGGCGCTGGCGTTCAGCCGAAGGCGGCTGCGTGACAACGAACTCGCGCTTATTCTCCTCGCCGGGATCCTCGGCTTGCTGATCGGCGGCGGCGTGGTGCTGCTGCGTCAGATCATGCAGTGGATGCACGAGATCAATTTCGGCCTGCCGGAAACTCAATTGTTGAGCGAGGGCATCGGCCTGGCGCGTTGGCGGGTGCTGCTGATTCCGGCCCTGGGCGGGCTCTTGGCGGGCGCGGTGGCGACCTACATCCGACGCCGGCGCCGCCACGACATCGTCGATGCGATCGAGGCCAACGCGCTTCACGGCGGCAAGATGTCGCTGATCGACAGCGTCAATCTCGCGGTCTTGACCCTGATCGCGGCCGGCTTCGGCGCCTCGGTCGGGCTCGAAGCCGCTTATACGCAGCTTGGCTCCGGCTTCGCTTCGAAGATCGGGGCGCTGCTCCGGGTCCGTCGCGCCGATCTGCGCACGCTGGTGGGCTGCGGCGCCGCCGCCGCCATCGCCGCCGCCTTCAACGCGCCGCTCGCCGGCGCCTTTTATGCCTTCGAATTGGTGATCGGCAGCTATTCGCCGTCGGTGCTGGCGCCTGTGGGCGTCGCCGCGCTTACTGGCACGTTCGCCGCGCGCTGGATTTTCGGCGGCGAACCGCTGTTCCTGGTAACGCAATCGATCCGGATCGCGGGGTGGGACTATCTGTGGTTCGCGTTGTTGGGCCTCGGCGCCGCCGCCCTCGGCATCGCCACCATGATCGCGGTGACGACGGTGGAACAGCTCTTGCGCCGGCACGCCATTCCCGCCTGGGTCAGGCCCGTTCTGGGCGGGCTGGTACTCGGCGCGATCGCGTTTTTCTTTCCCCAGGTGCTCGGCAGCGGCCACGGCGCGATCCAGCACGTGCTGGGTCGCGACCTCGCGCCGCTCGCTTTACTGATGCTGGTGCCGGCGAAGGCGCTGGCGTCGGCGGTGTCGGTGGGTTCGGGCTTTCGCGGCGGCCTGTTCAGTTCGTCCCTGTTCCTCGGCAGCCTCTATGGCGGCGCGGTCGCCGGCGTTATCGGATGGCTGGCGCCGGGCGCGAATGTCGATCAGCTCGCCTATGCGCTGGTCGGCATGGGGTCGGTGGCCGCGGCGATTGTCGGCGCGCCGGTGACGATGATCCTGCTCACCCTCGAACTCACCGCCGATTTCTATGTCGCGATCGGCGTCATGGTCGGCGTGATCGTGGCGTCGCTCGTGACCCGCCTGACCTTCGGCTATTCCTTCGCCACCTGGCGGTTCCATTTGCGCGGCGTGCCGATCCGCGGCGCGTTCGATGTCGGCTGGATCCGCGATTTGTCGGTCGAAAAGCTGATGCGGCGCGACGTCCAAGACGCGCCGGCCGGCTGCCCGGTCGAGGAACTGCGGCGGCGGTTTCCGCTGGGTGCCGCGAAGCGCGTGTTTCTAGCCGATACCGAGGGGAATTACGCCGGACTCGTCAATGTCGCCGACATTCACAACCCCGATATCAAGACCGAGGGCCTGACTGCGCTCGATCTTCGCCACGGCGATGCCCAGTATCTGTTGCCGCATCAAAACATCCGCGCGGCGTTGGATCAGTTCGTCGCCGCCGAGCTTGAGGCGTTGCCGGTCCTGGCCAGCGCCACGGATCGCAGGGTGATCGGCTTCGTCACCGAAGCCTATGTCTTGCGCCGCTATAACACCGAACTGGAAAAGGCGCGGGCCCCGGATCTTGGCGACAGCGCCATGTTCGGCTCGGTTTAAAGCACCGTGTAATAGGTGAATAGGGTGTGATCGGGATCGGTGTGGCGCACGCCTTTGCCGACGATGACGGTCCGAGCGAGCCAATCGTGCGGCCCCTTGGGCACGTCGAAGGTCGGGGTCAGGGTGAAATAGGCCGGGGCCTTGCCGTCCGCCGGCGCGCGGACCGGATTGCCGGCGCCGTCGTGGCGATAGAGATAGCCCCGGTTCTGGATATAGATCGGCGTCCCGTCGGCCGCTTCCAGCATGTAATGGGCATTGAGTTCGATCACCCCGTCGGGCCTGATCCAGGCCCAATCGGCGCCGCTATAGCCGATCACCTTGCCGGTGAGGCGCGGGCCTTCGATCCAGCCGCCGATCGGCGGCACGTAGCCGCGCCCGCCGCGCGGGGTCTCGCCGAACATGACCCGCTCTCGAAAATCGACGCGGATCTGAAACGCGAATTCGGTCTTGAGCTCGGAAATCATATTGTCCGCCTCGCCGGGGTGCTAGGGGTCGATCACGAGAATGTCCGAGAGCGCGCGCGACACGCAGGGCGTGAACATCTTGCCGCTCTCATGTTCCTGCTTGGTCAGAATCAGATCACGATGGTCGGGAACGCCTTCGACGACGGTGGTGAGGCAGGTCGCGCATACGCCCTGCTCGCACGATACCGGAATCTCGATCCCAACCGCGCGCAAGGCTTCGACCACGGTCTTGTCCTTGGGGATCAGCACTAATTGGCCGGTCTTCTTGATCTCGACATAGAATTCGGTGGCGTCGCCGGGCTTGGGTGTCACGCCGACGAAGCGCTCGATATGAATGCGGTCGTCAGTCCAGCCTTGTTTCTTCGCGATCGCGACCGCGGCATCCATCATGACCGCCGGTCCGCACAAATAGAGATGCCTGGCGGGCGCCGGCGCGCCCAGGATCGCGGCGAGGTTGGGGCGCTGCTCTTCCGGGCCGTCGTCGAAATGAAAGCTGACCGCGGCCGCGTAAGGCGCTGCTGCGACACGGTCGTAAAAGGCCGTGCGCTCGCGGCTGCGGGTGCAATAATGGAACTCGAACGGCGCGCCGGCGGCGTGCAGATTCTCGGCCATCGCCAGCAGTGGCGTCACGCCGATGCCGCCCGCCAGCAGCAAAGATTGGGCGGCATCGGGCGCTAAACGAAAGAGATTATGCGGTCCGCGCAGCAGGACGGTGTCGCCCTCTTGCACCGTGTCGCAGAACTTGGCCGAGCCGCCGCGGCCGTTCAATTCACGCTGCACGCCCAAAAGATAGCGATTCCGCTCGGTGGGCGCGTTGCACAACGAAAAGTGACGAATCTTGTCGCCGATTCGCACTTCGAGATGGGCACCCGCTTCGAACGGCGGCAATTCCTTGCCGTCGGGATCGACCAGCTCGTAGGAAAAAATCCCGGTCGCCTCTTGATGCTTGCGGGCGACGCGCGCGGAAAACCATTCGGAACTCATCGCTGCTCCAGAGCGGTGACGGGATCAATGAGCCTTCGGCGCGGCGATGCCGTCAAGCACCAGGCGCACCAAGCCGTCGGCGATCTCACGCATCGAGCCGACCCGCTCCTTGCCGGGCCAATACGCCGCGGCATTGCAGATGCCGAGGACCGCGTCCATCGTCAGCGTGGGATTGAGATCAGGCCGCAATTCGCCCGCCTCCATCCCAGCCGCGACGACGTTCTCGACAATCCGTTCGTAGCGCCGCGCGAGACGCGCGATCCGGCGCCGGGCGTCCTTGGGAAGGAAGCGACGCTCGTGAAGAAAGGCGCGCAGGCTCGCCGAATTTTCCGATAGCGGCTCGATATGGCGGCGCATGATGGCGGCGAGCTTGTCGGTGGCGCCGCCTGTGCCCGCCGCGATCGCTTCGGTATCGCCGATGATGTGCTCGATGCCGCGCTGGCAGACCTGTTCCAGCGCCGCCTCCTTCGAGACGAAATAATAATAGAGGCTGGCCTGGCGCATGCCGACCCGGTCCGCGATGTCCTGGGTCGTGGCGCCGTGAAACCCGAGCTCGGCGAAGACCGAAGCCGCCGCCGCCAAAACTTCTTCGGTACGTCGCCGCGGTCCCGCTGGCGGGCGCCGCGCCGGGACGTCCGGCTCTATCGCCGCGCCGGATCGCGGCCGTGAAATCATGTTGCCGTCGGTCATCGATGGTTCTGTCTCATGGTCGGCCAAGCCACCTTATCCGCCATCTCGGGCAATTGCCGCAACGGCTATTGCGGTCGAAAGGCCGGCGGCGGCGGCCGCCGAGGCAGGTTGCGTGGCGGCGGGAACCGGGTAAGGTGATAATCAGGGAGCGGCCGACATGTCCGGTAGGCCGAACGGCGCAAGGAAACGGCGGGGCGCGTGTCGGGCAAAGCAAGACAGAAGTCGGCATCGGTCGGGGAAATTGGCGCCGCCGATGCGGACGACGTGCCCGCCTTGGCGGAATCGGTGGGCTTTATGGTGCGGATCGTTCAGCTGCAATCCTTCCAGCTGTTCTATCGCCGCTTCGAAGAAACCGGACTGAGCTTGGGCGCGCTGACGACGCTCGGATCGATCCTGGCCAATCCCGGAATCCGCCATGGCGTGCTCGCCGACTCGCTGATGATCAAGCGCCCCAATTTCACCAAAGTCATCAATCGCTTGCAGCGGGCGGGCTATGTCACCCGCGAGGCGCCCAAAGGCGACAAACGCTCCACCGCCTTGTTCGTAACGAAAAAAGGGCAACGCAAGCTGAAGGAAACCAAGGCCGCCATTATCGATCATCATCACGATTTGGTCGAGGTTCTGACCCCCGAGGAGCGCGTGGCGCTGCTGGCGCTTCTGCGCAAGCTGTCCCGGCATTTGCAAACACTCATCGGAACGCCACCGATTTCGACCTAGGGTCGTCTTCGAGCCGGCCGCCATCGCCGCGCCACAGGGTCGCGACCAGCAAGACGGCGAACATCGCGGCGAGGATCGCGCCGATGCCGTGCGGGTTCCATGCGCCCATCGCGGCACCGCCCAAAATCGGTCCGATAAAGGCGCCCATGCCATAAGCGATCACGAGCGCGGCGTTGGCGTTCACGAGATCGGCGCCGCGAAAGCGGTCGCCTGCGGCGCTAAGCGCGATCGGATAAATGCCGGTGCCAAAGCCGCCCCAAAGAAAGAGCACGACAAAGAGCGGGATCGGCCGACCCGCGAGCCACGGCAGCGATACCGCGCCCAGCAATCCCAGCGCCCCGCACAGCCGGAGCGCGAAAGTTCGGCCGAAACGGTCCGAAAACCATCCGATCGGGATCTGCAAGGCAATCGAGCCGAGATAAATCGCGGACAAGAGCGCCGCGGCCGTGTCGGCGCCGAACCCGACCCGGGCGCCCCACACCGGTATCAGCGCGAGCACCGCGGCCTCATAGACGCCGAACAAAATCACCGTGAGCACGATCGGCTTCATTCGCGCCATCATCGCGACCGGATGGGACCCGGACACTTCGAATCGAACGCGGTCGCTCGGCGCCGCCAGGAGCGGCAACATGGCGACGATCTCGATGACGATACAGGCGAGAAACGGTGCCCAACCCGCGATGCCGGTGAGGCTGAGGACGAGGGGCCCGATGCCGAAGCCCGCCGATAGCGAAGCGGCGTAGATGCCGACGGTCCGGCCGCGGTTGGCCTCGCCGGCCAACTGGCTGATCCAGGCTTCGGTCGCGGTAAAGATCGCCGATCCGGCGATGCCGCCCGCCAAGCGCAAGACCAACCAAACGACGAGACTGTCGAACGGCTTCAACAGCAGAAACAGCACCAGGCTCAGGGGCAGCGCGGCCAATAGGAAGTTCTTAAAGCCGAACCGCGCCACCAGGCGCGGGGTGAGCAGCGGCCCCACCATGACGCCGACGAACGTCATCGCGGCATTGAAGCCGGTCAGCCACGAAGCCGTGCCGCGCGCCTCCAGCATCAACGACAAGAGCGGCGCGCCGACGCCGATGCCGATCCCGAACACGGCGATCGAGGAAATCGCGGCGGCGAGGCTCCAGCCGCGCTCGGCGCCATCCATCCTATTTCTGATCGGGAAAAAACGGCTGCAGGAACGGGAACCAGGTCTCGATCTTCGATTTGGGATGGAGCGGGCTTTCGCCGATCGCCGGTTCTTTCGGCAGCTCCGCCACGCTCCAGCCGCCGCCGACCGCGCCGATCAACGCGACCGAGGCGACCAGCCGGCTTTCGAGGATCGCCAGCGCCGCTTCCTCGTTGGTGAGCGCCGTCTGCTGCGCGACGACGACGCTGGTATAAGCGACATTGCCGGCGAGATATTGATTGAGGGTGAGCCGCTCGGCCTCGCGCGCATCCTTGACCGTGGTGTCCTCGGCCACCGCCTGATCGGCCAAGATGCGCAAGGCGGCGAGATCGTCCTCGACCTGCTGAAAGGCGGCCAGCACCGTCTGCCGGTAATCGGCGACGTTTTCGTCATAGACCGCGCGCGCCTGCGCGACCTGAGCCGCGCGCAGGCCGGCATCGAACAGGGTATCGCTGACCCCCGAGCCGATGGCCCAGAGCGCGCTCGACGCGGCGAACAAAGTGTCCAGGGCGGGGCTGGCGACGCCGATCGAGCCGGACAGCGTGACGTCGGGATAATAGGCGGCGACCGCGGCGCCGATCTGGGCATTGGCCTCCTGCATCGTGCGCTCGGCGGCGGCGATGTCGGGCCGGCGTTCCAACAGCGTCGAGGGCAAGCCGGTCGGCACCACCGGCACGCGGCTCGGCATCGGCGCCGCGACCGCGACGGAAAAATTGCCTGGCGGCTTGCCGGCCAGGACGGCGATGGCGTGTTCGAACTGCGCGCGCGCCACGCCGGTATTGATGGCTTGCGCCTGGGTCTGCTCGAGTTGCGTCCTGGCCTCGAGCACGGCCGCCAAGGCGGCGTTGCCGACCGCGTATTGGTTTTGGGTGATGCGCAGCGATTCGGTATAGGCGACGACGGCGGCGTCGAGAAGGCGGCGCTGCTCGTCGGTCGAGCGGAGCTCGAAATAATCGGTGGCGAGCGTGATTTGCGCCGAGAGCCGTGCCGCGGCAAGCTCGGCCGCGCTGGCTTGCGCCGCCGCGCTTTCGCTTTCGATCGTGCGCCGGACTTTGCCCCAAATGTCGGGCTCCCAACTGGCCGCCCCGGTCGTGGCGAACTGGTTCTGCGCGCGGTTCGACGGCGAGCCCGTGCCCGGGATGAGGGGAGCTTGGCGTTGCGCCGAGCCACTGACCGACAGCGTCGGATAGAATTGCGATTGCGCCTGGGCGATCAGCGTCACCGCCTCGCGATAAGCGGCCTCGGCGGCCTTCAAATTCTGGTTCGAGATGTCGATCTGCTTTTCCAGCCCGTCGAGCACGGGATCGTCGTAAATCGACCACCACGGCTGGCCGGAGCCGGCCTCGCGCGGATTGGCGACTTTCCAGCCCTTTGCCTCCTTGTAGGCGTCCGGCATCGGCGCGCTGGGCTTGAAATAATCGGGCCCGACGGTGCAGGAGGCCGTTAGCGCGGCCGCGACGATCACGCCAATGTTTCTGAATCGCATGCCGTTCATTCGCCTGCTTCGGGTATGAGCGTGGTACCGAGCCGCCGCCGTGTCGCCCACAGCCGGAAGTGATCGAGATAGAGATAGATCACGGGCGTGGTGTAGAGCGTCAAGGCCTGGCTCACGATCAGGCCGCCGACGATCGAAATGCCGAGCGGTTGGCGCAGCTCGGCGCCGTCGCCCGTGCCCAGGGCCAGCGGCAGGGCGCCGAGCATCGCGGCCGCCGTCGTCATCATGATCGGGCGGAAGCGCAACAAACAGGCATGATAGATCGCGTCCTCGGTTTTCATGCCCAGGTCGCGTTCGGCGTGGAGCGCGAAATCGATCATCATGATCGCGTTTTTCTTGACGATGCCGATCAACAGAATGACTCCGACCAGGGCGATGATGCTGAATTCCGCGCCGAAGACCATCAGCGCCAAGACCGCGCCGACCCCGGCCGAGGGCAAGGTCGAGAGAATCGTGATCGGGTGGACATAGCTTTCGTAAAGCACGCCCAGCACGATATAGACCACGATCAGCGCCGCCAGAATCAGAATCGGCTCGTTGGCGAGCGATTGTTGATAGGCCGCGGCGGTGCCTTGGAAAGTGCCGTGAATCGTCGCCGGGACGCCTATCTCGTTCATGCTGCGCCCGATGGCCGCGACGGCGTCGCTCAGGGATTTGCCTTCCGGCAGATTGAAGGAAATCGTGCTCGCCACCGACAGGCCCTGATGATTGACGGCCAGAGGCGTCGTGCCCGGGCCGAAATGGGCGAAGGCCGCCAGCGGCACCATCGTCTCAATGGCGGTGCTGACCGCCGAACCCGTCGAGGCGGAGCCGTGGCCCGTGACCGCGATCGAATTGGAGGCTTGATTGCGCACCGCGCTGGCGCCGGGAGCGGCGCTCGAGGCGCTGCTCGAGGTCCGCGAGGTCGCGACAGCGGTCGCCACCAACGCTTGCGTCGATTGGGCGCCGCTGATGGCGCCGCCGGACGTGCTGACGTAAATGTCGTTCAACACCTCGGGGTTCTGCCAATATTGCGGCGCCGCTTCCATCACCACGTGATATTGATTGAGCGCGTTGTAGATCGTCGAGACTAGGCGCTGGCCGAAAAAATCATAGAGCGTGTTGTCGATCGCGGCGGTGGTGAGACCGAGCCGCGCCGCGGTCGGGCGGTCGATGACAAGATCGGTTTCGAGCCCCTTGTCCTGTTGATCTATATTGACGTCGGACAGAGTCGGCACCTGTTGCAGCGCTTCGAGAATTTTCGGCGACCAGGTCTGCAAGGTGTCGAGATCGTCGGCCTCGAGGGTGTATTGATATTGCGCGTTGCTTTGCCGGCCGCCGACGCGAATGTCCTGAACCGATTGGAAGAACAACCTGCCGCCGGCGACCCGCGCGGTTTCGCGGCGCAGCCGCGCGATCACCTGGTCGGCGGTTTCCGTCCTCTCCGATAGCGGCTTCAGCGAGACGAAGACGAAGCCGCCGTTGGTCTGATAGCCGCCGGTGAAGCCGGCGACCGAAGCCACCGCCGGATCGTGCTGCACGATATCGACGAGCTGGATGAATTTTTGGCGCATGAGTTGGAACGAGATGCTTTGATCGGCCTGAATGCCGCCGGTCAGCCGGCCGGTATCCTGCTGCGGAAAGAATCCCTTCGGGATCACGACATAGAGATAAATATTCAGCGCCACGGTCGCGAACAGGACGATGATGGTGAGAAAAGAGTAGCACAACGCGAAAGTCAGTGTGCGCGCATAGAAGTTCAACATCGCCTGAAACACGCCTTCCACGGCGCGCGCGATGCACCCGGGCGCGCGCGGGCGCGCGTGAGGCGGACGCAGGATTTTCGCGCACATGGTCGGCGTGGTCGTCAGCGACACCACCAGCGAGATCATGACCGCGATCGCCAACGTCACCGCGAATTCCTGGAACAGGCGGCCGACGATGCCGCCCATGAGCAGAATCGGGATGAACACCGCGACCAGCGACGTGCTCATCGACAACACCGTGAAGCCGACCTCGCGCGCCCCCAGGAGCGCCGCCTCGGTCCGCGACATTCCGGCCTCGATATGGCGCTCGATATTCTCCAGCACCACGATGGCGTCGTCGACCACGAAGCCGGTGGCGACGGTGAGCGCCATCAGCGACAGATTGTCGAGGCTGAACCCCAAGAGATACATGGCGCCGAACGTGCCGATCAGCGATATCGGAACCGCCACCGCCGGAATCAGCGTCGCGCGAGGGCTGCGGAGGAAGAAAAACACCACGAGAGACACCAGAATGACCGAGAGCACCAGCGTGCGTTCGACATCGCGCAACGAGGCGCGAATCGTCGTGGTGCGGTCCGACACGATGTTGATGTCGATATCGCGGGGCAGCGCCGCGGCGAGCTGCGGCAGCAGCGCCGTCACCCGATCGACCGCGTCGATGATGTTGGCGCCCGGCTGGCGATAGAGAATCACCAACACCGAGGGCTTGCCGTTGGCCAGGCCCTGGTTGCGGATGTTCTCGACCGAATCGGTCACGTCGGCGACATCGCCCAGATGCACCGCGGCGCCGTCGCGATAGGCCACCACCAGCGACTGGTATTGCGCCGCCTTGGTGGCCTGGTCGTTGGTATAGATTTGATACCGGAGATCGCCCGGCTCGATCGCTCCCTTGGGGCTATTGGCATTGGCCGCCGCCAGCGCCGCGCGAACGTCCTCGGCGCCGATCTGGTATTTGAACAGCGCCGCCGGATTGAGCTCGACGCGCACCGCGGGGAGCGAACTGCCGCCGAGCGAGACTTGTCCGATGCCAACGACCTGCGACATTTTCTGTTGCAGGATGTTCGACGCCGCGTCGTAGAGCTGGCCCTGCGTCTTGGTCTCCGAGGTGAGCGCCAGGATCAGGACCGGCGCGTCGGCGGGATTGACCTTGCGATAGGTCGGATTGGACCGCAGGCTCGTGGGCAGATCGGCGCGCGCCGCGTTGATCGCGGCCTGAACGTCGCGCGCGGCGCCGTCGATGTCGCGGTCGAGACCGAATTGCAAGGTTATGCGGCTGGCGCCGACGGAACTCGACGACGTCATTTCGGTGACGTCGGCGATGACGCCGAGATGGCGCTCGAGCGGGCTGGCGACGGTGGTCGCGACATCCTGCGGACTCGCGCC
>JAATGI010000347.1 GCA_015654725.1 Rhodospirillales bacterium | reverse complement strand
CCACATCGTCGAGACCAGGAGGTAGCCCGTCCCGGCCGCCCATCCGCGCGCGAAGGCGGGCCAGTCCCGCCGCGGACCCGGGGTCGGAAGGTCCAGCGCCGTCAGGATCAGCGCGTAGCCGAACACGCCCGGCAGGAGCCCGAAGGGCGGGTGCGCGAGCGCGGCTGCGACGCCGCCGGTGAACGCCAGGGCGGGAGCGGCGAACCTGCGCCCCCAGGGGCCGCCCGCCGCTCCCCGCCGCAGCGAACGCCTCACGCGACGCCCGGCGAGGCGGCGGCGCCCTGCCCGGCGTTAGCGAGCGAGGGGCGCACGCGCACGCGCCGCACGCGGCGGGGGTCGGCCTCCAGCACCTCGAAGGCGAAGCCGGCGGGCCCGTGCGCGGCCCAGGCGCTTTGCAAGCCCGGATCGGGATGGTTGGCCTGGCGCAGCGTAAACCAGATGCGGTTTTGAATCGTGCCGAGGGTCGGCGTGTGACCGACCCAAACCTGCCCGGACGCGCCGCATCGCACCGCGTAAATCCCGGCGACGGATTTGCGTTCCTTGTACGCGGCTTTCGCCGCTTTTTTATCGATCGTCATCGGTCTTCCGATCGTTCTCAAGCATGGCGCCGCCAATCTCGGATGAAGACGGCCAGTGACCGCGCCGGGTACCGGCATGCGCGACATAGAATTCGAGCTGCTCGGGCTCGGGCTGAACGACCTGACCCTCCTTGAGGAACAGCAACCCCACCTTGTCGCCCGGCATTTGCGCGACAAAGGCTTCCGCTTCGTCGAGCGCGCGCCGGAGACGGCGCGAAACATCGCCGGCATCGACAGGCTCGGTCAAATCGAGGTCGGCATAATCGTCGTCGCGATAGCGCGCGTTGCGGCGGATTTCGGCGATGAGGCTCTGCGGCGAAAATCCGGGATCCTTGGCCACCGCCGCCCAGACGACCGCGCCGAGCGGAATACGCCGCTCATGGATGAAGAGAAGGTCGAGGACGTCGCGAGGCTCGCGCCGTCCGGCGGCCGCCAACGCCTTGTTGGTCGCGATATCGGCGATGTGCAGGCGGCGGCCGAACAATTCATCCTCGACCGCCGGGAAAAAACGAAAGTCGGTGTCCCGCACCCATTCGAGACGGGTGCTTTCCGACCCACGCGTCACGACAGCCGCGTGGATGCCCGGCTCGCGCCGGAGCCAGCTCACGGCAAATCCGTTCGTGGTCAGTTGCTCGGCATCCGCCGCCGCGGTCGCTGCCACGCTTTCCTCGCGATCGTGGAAAATGTCTATGTCGCTCGAAGTCCGCGGTCCGTCCCGGTTCAGCACCGCCGCGCCGGCGACATAGCTTTCGGGATTTCGCCGCGACGCCAGTAACGGCAAAATCTCGCTCTGCAGCTTAGAGAGCGGCACGGCAGGCCGCTTCGATCCGCGCCGCCAGTGGCAGGGTTTTGAGATTACCTTCGCGGCGAAGACGGTCGGCGACGGCCAGGGCCTGCGCGATCGTCGGCCTCTGGCTTGGCCGGCGGTCCCAAAGCGCCTGGACACCGAATTCGCGGAATGCTTGGCGGTAGAGACGCACGATGTCATCCGGCGCCGCCAGCCCGGCGCCGATATCCTTCAATTCTTCGAAGCTGCGTCGATCCGACATGGCCAAAGCCTAACATGCGACCGCCTGTGGCTCAAATGTCAGGCCTAAAACCAACTCCAACTGTAGCGGAGCGAGCATCAATGCCGGCGATGGATTTACGCTCGCGATACGCGACGTTCACGGTCTGCTTGTCGATGGTCATAGCAATCTTTGCGCCCGTTGAATAATTGAAGGAGTAATCCCCACACCCCACATCAACGTATGGCAAAATCGGTCTTCGGGACGTGCCACCTCTGTGGTGCGTCTGGAAAATTGTCGTTTGAACACGTGCCTCCTGAGGCCGCGTTCAATCACCATCGCATCCTGCTTACGACTTTCGAGAAATTCTTACGGACCGAAAACCTTGACCAAATGCGGGGCGAATACCGGCAAAGAGGAGCCGGCGCTTATACTCTCTGCATCCCCTGCAATAACAACACTGGAGCCTGGTACGCGGACTCGTACGTAAAATGGGCACATCAGGCCATGGCGTTCCTCATTGCTTCACGAGGTCGCGCGTCATTCGCGTTGCCCTATAACCTTTATCCTCTTCGAGTATTAAAGCAGGTCGTCTGTATGTTTTTCAGCGTCAACGGACCGGAGTTTCACAAGGCCCAACCAGATTTGGTTAGGTTCGTGCTCAACCGGGATTCAAAGATTTTTCTTCCTCCTGTAAGGGTCTATGCCTTCCACACATTTTCCGAACGGGGCAGGGCCTCGGCCGCCACGGGACTTATTCGTGGACTGGGTAGTAGTAACTCCACCTTGCACGTCCTGTCTGAAATTACCCATCCGCCCTTCGGCTTTGTATTGGCGCTTGGCAATTCGCTGCCACCGGACTCTGACCTCTGCGATATATCGGGCTTTTCCCGATTCGAGTATCGAGATTGGCGTGCTGCCATATCAATGAAGTTGCCGCTCAAATCGATTTATACCCCCTTTCCGGGCGATTATCGGGCGCGCGAGCAAACGCTCATCGATGTCGAAGAGAGCAAACGGTACGAGATTGCTCAAATGGTACGGGCTTAGGATCATCTGTGCTTCCCTAAGCCCCCGCCGCGGCGCGGGCCTCGGCGGCGCGGGCTTGGCGTTTGCGGATATTGGGGTCGAGGAAGCGTTTCCTGAGGCGGATG
>JAATGI010000452.1 GCA_015654725.1 Rhodospirillales bacterium | reverse complement strand
TTCCCAGGGCGAGGCCTTCATTTCGTCAAAGCCGCTGCGCACGACGACGGTGACGCTCTCGCCGCCGAGACGCTTCGAGGACCTGCAGCAATCCATCGCGGTGTTGCCGCCGCCGAGCACGATCACGCGCTTGCCGATCCGCGTGACATGGCCGAACGACACGCTCGATAGCCAATCGATGCCGATATGGATGTTGGCGCCGGCTTCCTGGCGGCCGGGTATGTCGAGCTCGCGGCCGCGCGGCGCGCCGGTGCCGACGAAGATCGCGTCATAGCCCTCGGCGAGCAGCGATTTGAGACTGTCGATGCGCTGGCCGAGCCGCAATTCCATGCCGAGATCGAGGATGTAGCCAACCTCCTCGTCGATAACGGCTTCGGGCAGGCGGAATTTCGGAATCTGGGTGCGGATCATGCCGCCGGCATGCGGATCGGAATCGTACATGACGATGCGATAGCCGAGCGGCGCCAGATCGCGCGCCACGGTGAGCGAGGCCGGCCCCGCGCCGATCAGCGCGACGGTCTTGCCGTTCCCGCTCGCCGCCGGCTTGGGAAAAAGATGCTTCACCTCGCCCTTATTGTCGGCCGCGACGCGCTTCAGGCGGCAGATCGCCACCGGCTCCTTCTCGACCCGGACGCGCCGGCAGGCCGGCTCGCAGGGGCGGTCGCAGGTGCGGCCGAGAATGCCGGGGAACACATTCGATTCCCAATTGATCATGTAGGCATCGGCGTAACGCCCGGCGGCGATCAAGCGGATATATTCCGGCACCGGCGTATGCGCCGGACAGGCCCACTGGCAATCGACCACTTTATGAAAATAGTCGGGATTACGGATGTCGGTGGGCTGCAAAATATTCTCCTTTACCACGCCCGAAAAGCCCGTCCATCCGCGCGCCGCATTCCCCGCGGCGCCAACCTCGCCGCGTTCGTCGGTTCCAACGTCACGCCATCCCCCGGCAGAAACGAATCATTGGGTACGGTCCCATTGACGGCGCATGGGATAGTACGTATCGCGCATGCCGTCCAGCGCGATGCGGCATGGCGGCCTTGCAATTTCCGTGCATAATCGACCATCTCGAAAACCTGCCCGAACGGTCAAATTTCGGCCACGGCGCCGATCCTAGTCCCAAGAGTGTTAATGATCCGGTGAATTAACTTTCATCTTCGGACTATCCTGGGCCGTGATCCTGACCCCCATCCCACCGGCGGAATTGCCCGCCGTGCTCGGCCGCTTCGCCGCGCGTCTCGCCGACCGGCGGGCGCGGCCGGCATTCGCTCGTATCGCCGAGAGCGGCGCCGATCGCGCGCACGGGGCAACAGCGGAACGGCACCGGCTTCGCGCCGCAGGCCTCGCACGAAGCCTCGGCATCGCGGTTCGCGCCGGCTCGCCGGCGCGGAATTTCGGCTGGGACGGGACCATCATGCGCACCGGCACCGAGGCCTATGTGCTGCTGCACGAGATCGCGCATCATCTGTTGGCGCCGGCTCGGCGCCGTCGCCGGCGCGAATTCGGCCTCGGCCCAGGACCGGAAACCGGCCATCGCGCCGCGGCCGAGCGCGCGACGATTCTCGCCGGCATGGCGCGCGAACGCGAAGAGGCGAAGGCATCGCTGCTCGGCATCTTGTGGGAAGTCGAGTTGGGCCAGCCCGCCCTCGCCTCGTTTCTCGACCAGAATTGGCTCGAAGGCGCCGACCCGGCGGCGCATTTCGAACGCACACTGGCGGCGCTAAGGCGCGACGGGCTGGTCAATCGCGACGGGAAGCCGCACCCTGACGCGCGAAAGAAAAGGAGGCAAGCATGACCGAACGCATCGCCTTTCTCGGCATCGGATTGATGGGCGCGCCGATGGCGGCCAATCTCGCGCGTGGCGGTTTCGCCGTTACCGCCTGGAACCGCACCCGCGCCAGGGCCGAGCCGCTGGCCGAGCACGACGTCGCGATCGCCGACGCCGCCGCCGATGCGGTGAAGGACGCCAACATCGTCATCACGATGTTGGAGAACGGGCCGGCGGTCGAGGCGGTGCTGTTCGGCGCCGAGAACGCCGCCGACGCGATCAAGCGCGACGCCCTGGTGATCGATATGAGCTCGATCCCGCCGGCGACCGCGCGC
>JAATGI010000175.1 GCA_015654725.1 Rhodospirillales bacterium | reverse complement strand
GCCCAATCAGGTCCACGCCAATCATCCCCCGACACCCTTCCCGGCAAAAGGAAGGGACGCTGACACGCAGCCTTAGAGGGGGGTCACTATTGGACGCGAAAACCGCCCCTCAGGGGGTCACTATTGCGCGCGAATTTACACCGATAACGACATTCAACGGCCGGGCCTCCGAAGGCCGCGCGATGGCCAATGCCCCGCTTGCATGCGGATCGCCGCCCAAGGCGGTCTTGGCGGCGCCATGGACAAGCCCGGCGAGTTCTTGCGCATCGGAACTGCGCCAGGCGGTCAACCGTCCTTGCCGCCCGCGCAAACCGTCGCCGGCGCTCAGTAATGCCCGCGCGGCGGCGTTCGTTCGCACGATCCGGGCATCGGCATCGACGATGACAATGCCCCATCCGACCCGATCCAAGGCCGCGTCCAGCGTCTGCTCCGCCTGGCGCAGTTGCATGAAGCGCCGGCTGAATTGCGCGGCGCGAACCAGATGAGGAATGAGCCGATCGATATTCTTGGCGTCTTCCGTCTCGAACGCGCCCTCCCGCTTGTTCTTGAGTGTGCCGATGACCGCCGTCATTTCCGCGTCGTCGGCGAGCCGCGTGCCGAGCAAATATCGAGCGCCCTGCGGAATCAGGAAGTCGTTATAGAACTCGTTCCTACGGACAAAACTTTCGTCAAAATACTCGTGACAGCGAGTCAGCGTACCGATTGGCCGTCGATCGAATAACTGTCGCCGGGGATCGATCGCGCCGTAATAGGCGCCGTAAAGTTGCTGGGCCTCGGTGCTGTATCCCGACATGGCGGTGAAGGCCAAGGTATCGGCGGTCTTGTCCCACCAGAAGAATTGGGTTCCGTGACCGCGAATCAATTCTGAGATGCTTGCCAGCACCTCCGGCCAAAGAGACGAATCGTAGGCGGCGTCGTAAAGCCGCAAAATCAGCCTATCGAAAGCATCGTCGCCGCCCACGGTTTCCCCCTTACCGATGGCAAGAACGCGTCAATCGCTTCGCATTAACCTATTCGCATGAACTCCGCCGATTACACGATAAATACAACTAATCATAATACAGTATTATTCGACAAACAACGGCACCCTCGGGAGCGTTTCCAACGACATGAGTTGGTGACCGGCCGGCGTAGTTTGTCGCGGCTGAATCCCCGCTTCCGCGGGGATGACGAAATAGGTTTTATGTCGATTTGAAGTTCATGATGGCCGACATTGTCTTCTCCATCCGCGACGGCGTTGGGCATGTCTTGCTCAACCGGCCTTATTCGTTGAACGCGCTCACTTTGGAAATGTGCCTGGCGCTCGGCGCGCGGCTCGGCGCGGCCGACGCGATCCATTGCGGCATTGCCCAGAGTTACATTCCGTCGGCGCGGCCCGATCAGGCGGCCGAGAGTTGGACATGGAACTTGCTGCCGGTGGCCTCGGCGAAGCGCAACAGGGTCTTGGTGCTGGGCAGCGTCTGGCCGCTTTCGAGCCGGGCGACGGTCGATTGGCTGGTTCCCATGCGGGCCGCCAGTTCGGCTTGCGAAAGCCCGGCTCGCACCCGCGCCCTCACCAGTTCGGCCGCGATCTCGAATTCCGGCGCCAGCGCGTCATATTCGGCCTTCACCTTCGGATTGGCCAACAGCCGCGCTTTGAATTTTTCAAAAGGAATGGTCATGCGATCTCCTTCGCGCGCCGCAGCGCAATCTCGATTTCGCTTCGCGGGGTCTTCTCGGTTTTCTTGACGAACGCCCGAACGACGACAACGCGTCGGCCGATGGCGGTGACGTAGAGGGCGCGGGCGATACCGTCGCGCCCCGTCAACCGCATCTCCCAAAGCTTGCCATCCAGGTGCCTTACATAGGGCTGGCCGACAATCTCCAATCCGATCAGCCGAATTCGCTCCGACAGCCGCAGAAATCGGGCCTGCATATCCTCCGGCAAGGCCGAAATTTCCGATGCAACCGCCTCGTTCAAAATTTCGACCCGCCAGATCATGAATCATGTTATCTCATTTTTGAGATATTGAAAAGACTGAGTTTCTCCTAGATGGTACCTCCCCCTTGATGGGGGAGGGACGAAATGCCGAGCGGTAGCACGGCATTTCGGGTGGGGGTGATGCTTCCGTCGCTTCGACGATCACCCCCACCCGCTCGCAGCCTACGGCTGCTCACACCCTTGACGCCGCTCGAACATGCCACCCGGCATGTTCGAGCCGAGCGTCCGGGTGGACGCTCGGCAGGCATCAAGCCCATCGAGGGGGAGGGAAGAACGCGCTGACTCAATTTGATTCGACAATACCCTAGGTATGATGGGCGCATGGCCGACATTACCTTCTCCATCCGCGACGGCGTTGGGCGTGTGTTGCTCAACCGGCCGGAGGCACTCAACGCGCTGACGCTGGAAATGTGCGTCGCGCTCGACGCGACGCTCGCGGAATGGGAGCGCGATCCGGCGGTCGCTTCGGTGCTGATACGAGGGCAGGGGAGTCGCGCCTTTTGCGCCGGCGGCGATGTTCGCAAGCTCTATGACGAGGGCCGCGCCGGCGGCGATTATCCGCTTCGCTTTTATCGCGCCGAATACCGGCTCAACGCGCGCATCCACCGTTTCCCCAAGCCCTATATCGCCTTTCTCGACGGCATCGTGATGGGCGGCGGGGTCGGCGTCTCGATCCATGGCTCGCATCGCGTCGCCACCGAGAACACGGTGTTCGCCATGCCCGAGACCGGGATCGGCCTGTTCCCCGATGTCGGCGGCGGTTATTTCCTCGGCCGGCTCGGCGCGCTCGGCCTCTATCTCGGCCTCACCGGCG
>JAATGI010000210.1 GCA_015654725.1 Rhodospirillales bacterium | reverse complement strand
GCCCAATCAGGTCCACGCCAATCATCCCCCGACACCCTTCCCGGCAAAAGGAAGGGACGCTGACACGCAGCCTTAGAGGGGGGTCACTATTGGACGCGAAAACCGCCCCTCAGGGGGTCACTATTGCGCGCGAATTTACACTCGTCGCCGGCCTGGAGCCGCTTGAAGCCGGCATACGTGCCGAGCGAGATCACGTCGCCCGGCTCCATCGGGGTGTAGTCCGAGCAATAGGCCAGGACCTGATAGGGATCGAAGATCATGTCCTTGGTATTGCCCTTGCGCCGGGATTCGCCGTTGACCCGAACGTCCATATTCAGGTTGCGCGCGTCGGGTAGTTCCTGGCGCGTCACCACCCACGGCCCCATCGGGCAGAAGGTGGCGAAATTCTTGGCGTAGGAATAGGGCTGGCCCATTTTGAGCCGCTCGCCTTGACGGTCGCGCGCCGAGACGTCGTTGCAGATGGTGTAGCCGAAAATATAGTCGGCCGCCTCGGAGGGCCGGATATGCCGGCATTCGCGCCCGACCACCAGCGCCAATTCATGCTCCTCATCGACGCGCTGGGGAAACGGCGGCAGCTCGATCTCGGCGCCGTGGCCGATCATGTTGGAGGGATATTTCTCGAAGATGATCGGCTCGTTGTAGAAACTCAGCTTCGACTCGTCGATATGCTCCTGATAATTGAGCGCCAGCGCCAAAATCTTCGAGGGCCGCAACACCGGCGGCAGGAATTTCGGGTCGGCGACGCGATAACGGGCAAGCGTTCCCGCCGCCTTGAGGCGCGCCAGGCTGTCGCCGCCGATCCGGTCGATATCGACGCCCGATTGGATGATGGCCAGGAGCGAGGCACCCGCGCGCAAATCGGGATGGGTTTCGGCGAGCGCGCCGGTCAGGTCCACGATCCCTTCGGCGGTGACGGCGCCCACATGCGGCCCGGCGCCGGTTTCGAACGACAATAGCTTCATCGCTTCCTCCCTGGTTTCGGCCGGTTCATCCTAGGCCGAGAATGGCTCGCGCGGAACCCGTCGCCCGCGCTAAGATCGGAAAAATTCGGAGGACGCCATGACCCTATCGAGCGAAACATACGATGTCGGCGGCGTGATTTATCCGCGGCCGTTCAAGATCCGCCGCCTCGGGCATTTCGGCTTCAATGTCGAGGATCTCGACAAGAGCGTTGATTTCTATAACCGGCTGTTCGGCTTTCATCTGACCGACGCGATCGATGTCCGCAAGCTCGGCATGGAGGACGCGGCCAAGCATATGAAGGATACGCGGATTTTCTTTCTCACTTACGGCACCGACCATCACGCCTTTCTGCTCGCCGACCGGAGCTTCGGCGCCTTTGTCGGCGACGACGCGGTGTCGCCGGACGTGACCACCAACCAGATCACCTGGCAGGTCGGCACGCTCGACGAGGTCACCGCCGCTTCCGATTTCCTGCGCCGCCGGAACATCGAAATCCGCCGCGTCGGCCGCGACATGCCGGGCAGCAACTGGCATTGCTATTTCCGCGACACCGAGGGCTGCACGGTCGAGCTCTATTACGGCATGGAGCAGGTCGGCTGGGACGGGCACAGCAAGCCGTTCGAGATGTATGACCGCCGCTTCAACGAAAAGCCGGCGTTGCCGCAAATCTCGGAGCGCCAGGAGATCGCGGACGCGCTGGCGCGCGGCGTCGATATTTTCTCCGGCTATAAGCGCGAGGACCGGGGCGAGGGTTCCTACAATGTCGGCGGCGTGACGTTGCCGCGCCCGTTCAAGATCACGCGCATCGGGCCGATGGCGTTGTTCGTCAACGATCTCGACGGCACCGAACGGTTCTATGTCGATACCCTGGGTTTCATCAAGACCGAGGAAACGGTCTATCGCGGCCACCGCGTCGTGTATTTGCGCAACGGTACCGAGCATCACAGCTTCAAGCTGGTGCCCAAGGCGTTGCGCGCGACGTTGGGCCTGAGCGCGCACACCAATGTCATGAGCATGGGGTTCGAGCTCGGCTCTTATCGGCAACTGCGCGACGCGGTCGCGTTCCTCAAGGGCCGCGGCGTCCGCTTCATCGATTCGATTCCGCCCGAGCTCCATCCCGGCATCGATTACGCGGCGCATTGCCTCGACGCCGACGGCCATTGCCTGGAACTCTATTGCTATATGGAGCAGATCGGCTGGGACGGAAAGCCGCGTCCCGCAGCCCAGCGCCGCCGCGTCGGCTCGGAATGGCCAGCCACCGTCGAGCCGCTTTCGGACACCTATGCCGACCAGACCTTTCAGGGGCCACTGGGATGAGCACCATCCGCCCGCAACTGACTCATGCCGGCATCTATGTCGAGGATCTGGACAAGATGCGCCGCTTCTATGTCGAGGTGATGGGCCTCGTCGAAACCGATCGCGGCCACGGCTTCACCTTCGACAATGATTTCGTGTTCATGTCGGCGGACCCGACCATCCATCACCAGTTGATCCTGGCCTCGGGCCGCGCCGAACGGGCGCGCCAAAGCACGATCAATCAGTTGTCGTTCCGGGTGCGGAATCTAAACGAGTTGCGGGCGATGTACCGGCGCGTGCGCGACGACGGCATCGAGGGGATCAGGCCGGTCAGCCATGGCAATGCGTGGTCGATCTATTTCGACGATCCCGAAGGCAACACGATCGAGATCTATCTCGACACGCCCTGGCACACCTCCCAGCCGCATGCCGACCGCCTCGATCTCGAAGCCTCGGACGAGGCGATCCTGCGCACCACCGAAACGGCCTGCGCCGCCGATCCAACCTTCACCAAGGTCGAGAACTGGAACGCCCGGATGCGCGAGGTGTTGGGGCGCGACTAGGCGATCGGCATTGATGCGGCCTACCCAGCCGCGCCGACGGCCTTGCCTCCCGCCACGGGAGGGATTACCTTTGTGACGATGAGGGTCATCGCGCTCGCCAAGCTGCGCGAGTTCTGGCAGCGGTCGGGGCGTAGCGACCCCGAACAGCCGTTACGGGCATGGTTCAAGGAGGCGGAAAAATCGGACTGGGCGGCTCCGGCTGATATTAAGCGACGATATCCGAGCGCGAGTTTTCTTAACGACAACCGCGTGGTGTTCAATATCGGTGGTAACAAATATCGCCTGATCGTGCGCGTGATGTATCGGAGCCGAACGGTCTATGTTCGATTTATCGGCACCCATAGGGAATATGACCGCATCGACGCGCGCGCGGTCTGACAAAGGAGCCTGCCTCATGGAAATTCATCCGATCAAGACGAAGCAGGATTACCAGGCGGCCCTGGACGAGATCGATCACCTGACAGCCGACGATCAAGAGCCCAAAAAGGCCACGCCCGAAGCCGCTCGCCTCGACGTGCTACTCGCGCTCGTGCATGATTACGAGGCTCGCCACTACCCGATCGATCCGCCCGACCCGATCGAGGCGATCAAATTCCGGATGGAGCAATCTGGGTTGACCCGTAGCGATCTAGAAGCCGCGATCGGTAGCGATGGGCGCGTATCGGAAATTCTCAACCGGCGCCGCGCATTGACACTGCCGATGATCCGTCGCTTGAGCGAAATGTTCGGCATTCCCGCCGAATCGCTCATCCGCGAATACGACACGGCGAAATAAGCTATTTCGCCATTGCCGGCGCCGGCGCCGACGCTTTCTTGCCGCGCGGCTCGACCTTCACCGGCGGAGTCGGCTCGCTCATCTTGGCGGTGACTTCCGCGTCGCTCATTTTCAGGACCTTATAGAGCGTTTCGCCGCGCCAGCCGGGATGCGGCTTATCGGCCGCAAGTGGCGGCTGCGCCACCGTGCCGCCCTGGTCGCGATAGGACACCGGCGCCTTGTAGCGCGCCAATTCCTTGGCATCGATGCCGCATTTCTCGACCACTTCGGGATCGATCCAGGCGCGCTCGTCGATGCCTTCCTCGTTGGTCGAGAGTTCGAGCCGCAAGCCCTCGGGCCCGCCGAAATAAATCGACTTGCAGAAGCCGTGATCGATCGGCCCAACCACCACCACGCCGCGCGAGCGGATGCGGTCGCGCATCGCCAGCAATTCCGTCTCCGAGGCGACGCTGAAGGCGACATGGTTGAACGTCGCCGCCACCGGCACCGGCGGCGCCTCGCCCGCCGCGACCGCGCCCTGAGGCGCCTGCACGAAGGCGATATAGGAGAGATCGTTCAGCTTCATGAAGCCGTGGAAATAGCCGTTGGTGCCGTGCATCCAATAAAGCGCCTTGAGTTCGGCGCCGAGCACGTCGGTGAAGAACTCGACCTGCGCCTTCATGTCGCCGGTATTGAGTGCGAGGTGATGTACGCCGTTCGGCAAGCCCATGATGTCCTCCTTGACCGATGCCCGCGGGATGCCGACCCGCCGCTTTGCGGCAATATTAGCCCACCCGGCGGCGAACCTCAACGCGCCCGAGCCAGAGAATGGCGAACGCCGCCGCCAGCGCCAGCGCCGCGAGCGGCGTCAAAGCGAGCGGATAACTGCCGGTGGCGGATTTGACGAGGCCGATGACATAGACCGCGCCGAAGCCCGATAGCGAACTCAAGGCGCTGATCTGGGCGAGTCCCGCCGCGCTGGCGCCGCTTGACAGCATTTCCGTGGCGATCGCCCAGACCGGGCCCTTGCCAGCGTAAATCCCGATGAGCGCGAGACATAGCACGATCAGAGTCGGCACCAAGCCCCCGATGACGAGTGGCGCCAGCAGCGCCAGCGCTTCAAGCAGCAGCGGCAGCGCGGTATGCCAGATGCGCTCGGCCTTGCGGTCGGAGCGCCGGCCCCATAGCACCATCGCGATCGCCGCGAACGCGAACGGAATCGCGTTGACGAGGCCGGTCTGGAAATTGCCGAGGCCGAATTCCTTGATGATCTGCGGCGTCCAGAGCTGCAGCCCGCTCGACGCGGCGGTGCTTCCGGCCAGCACCAGGGCCAACGCCAAGACATGCCGGTCCGCCAGCACGCGCCACAGCGAGGCGTGGTGAATGGCACGCGACTCCTCATGCTCGCGTTCGAGCCGCGCCGTCAGCCACGCGCGCTCTTCGGCCTTGAGCCAGGCCGCGCCGGCAGGGCGGTCCGACAAGGCGAATAGGCAGGCGACGCCGAGCAAAATCGCCGGCACGGCTTCGAGGATGAACATCCATTGCCAGCCCCTGAGGCCGAGCGCGCCGTCGAAGCCGAGGAGCGCCGCCGACAGCGGCGAGCCCAAGAAGGCCGAAACCGGAATCGCGATGGTGAACCAGCCGATGATGCGGGCGCGGTAGGCGGCGGGGAACCAATAGGTGATGTAGAGCATCACGCCGGGAAAGAATCCGGCCTCGGCCAGGCCGAGCAGAAACCGCGCCGCGTAAAAGGAATTGGCGCCCTTGACCGCCGCCATGGCGCCGGCGATGACGCCCCAACTGACCATGATGCGGGCGATCCAGCGGCGGGCACCGACGCGCTCCAAAGCGAGGTTGCTCGGCACCTCGAACAAGAAATAGCCGACAAAAAACAAGCCGCCGCCAAAGCCGAACACGGCCGGCGTCAGGCTCAAATCCTGGTTCATTTGCAGCGCCGCGAAGCCGGCATTGACGCGGTCGAGGAAGGAGACGAAGTAGCACAGCATCAAGAACGGCAGAATGCGCCAGGCAACCCGGCGCATCGCCGCCGCCTCGACCGCCGCGATATTCCCGCCCGTCGCCACCCGTCTAAGGCAGCGCCGAGATGCCGACCGGACCCGGGCGAAGGACCGTGCCGCATAAGTCGATGACGTCTTGGAGGAAGGGCTGTGTCGAACCGACGCCGACCGGGCAAGTCGGTGTCGTCGCGAGGCCCGGCGCGGGCACCGCGGCGGCGGGCTTCGGCGGCGATGACGGGGCGGTTCGTGGCGTACAAGCCCCGATACACAACGACAGGGCGAGCCACACCGCGGCGTCACGCCATAGGAATCCTGCCACGCTCCGGCACTCCGACCAAGGGAGCGCCGATGTTACGCAGAAATGCCGGGTGACAGAAGCGTTTAAGCGGCGTGTTCCAATGCCGCCGGCGCGAACCGGTCGTCGAAACCGGGGTCCGGCTGCGTGGTAGCGGCGTCATCGAGGATCGGCGCCGGGAAGTGCCGCGGGTCGCCTTGCTTTTCCCAGTCGATGCCGAGCAATTCGCGCAGATGGCAGATCGGATCGCCCCACAACTGCCACAGCATGGCCAGATCCTGGCGGCGCACCGTCCAAGGCCGCAACAGGGCAAGGGCGAGCGCCTTCGGCAGGCGGACCGCCGTTCCGGGTTCGGGCTCGCGCCGCCCGGCGATGCCGGTCAAGCCCTGACGCACGAAATTGACACCGGCGGCCAGGGAGAGATTTATCTTGAAGAAAAAGCGCGGATTGCATTCCAGGAAATAGATCTGGCCGTCGGGCGCGAGGCGCATGTCGAAATTATAGACGCCGCTCGTGCCGGTATGCGCCATGATGCGCGACAGGATCGGCCGAATCCGCGGATCGTCGAGCGTGCTATAGGTCGCGCGCTTCAATTTATGCGCGATGAAGGATGTGACCTGGCCGTCGCGGCAATAGACGCTGGCGCCGATATCCTCGCCGGCGATGTAATCCTGAACGATGATCGGGCCGTAATCGATCAGCGCGACCTGACTCGACGCATTGCCGGCATCGAGCTTGATCACGCCGAGGCCGCCATCGTGATTGACGGGTTTGGCGATCGCCGGCAGCGAAATGGCGCCCGCCTCGAGCTTGGCGCGCAATTCGGCGGCGTCCGCGACCAGTTGGCTGCGCGGCGCCGAAATGCCGAGCGCGAGACACAGACTGTAGAAATGCCATTTGTCGTTGAGGTAATCGAACTGGCGCAGCGTCGGCCCGGGAAAGCAGGGGGCGTCGACCAGGTCCTTGATCGCCAATAACGCGCGCGTCGCGGTGGCGTCGCTCGGCAGAACCATGTCGATGCCGTGGGCGCGGACGCAGCGATTGATCTCGTCGGCGAGACCCGGATCGCGTTCGCCGGTGATAGTGCGCTCGGTGGGAATGAATTTCTGGCAATAGCGCGAATAGCGCAGGCCGCGCGACGCGCCGCCGCCCAGGACGACGATATCCGCCCCCGCCGCCTGCGCCGTGCGCATCACCCGGTAGGGCAAGGAGATCAGCGACGCCACCAGCAACACCTTGAAGCGGTGCGTGGTCATCGCCGCTTCCCAGCGCTTGCGATGCAGGTTTTCCGCGGTGAAGGCAAAGTTCACGGCGACGGTATGATCGGCGCGTAGAACGGCGGTATGGGTCACGGCGCGAGTTCCTTAAAACTGTAGCGTTCGTCAATATTCTCTACAGAAAAATTAAGAATTGATTGAGACCGGCCGGCCGATCGCAACCGAGCGGCGCACCAGGGAGGCGTCGAGATGCCGGGCGAGGCGCCGCGCGGTGTAGCGCGCGCCGAGCACGAACCGCACCAGCGGCCCAAAATGCGGCAGCGCCGCGAACCCGGCGAAATAGAGGCCGCGAAGCGAACTCTCGAAATTGGCCGAGAGTACGGGGGCCTGGTCGATCGTGCGCAACTGCCGGGACAGCGACGACGCAAGGAAATCGAGGCGGCGCACATCGACGCGGTAGCCGGTGCCGGCGATGAGATGCGTCGTGACGACGTCCTTCTCGCTGCCGTCGAGCGCCGTGGCGCGAAGACGAAGCCGGCCGTTTTCGATCTCGGCGCGCCGCGGTATCAGCCCGGTCACCACCGGCACCCGGCCGACGATGCTGTCCTTCATGAACCAGCCGGCCGAGGGTCCGAGCAGCGTGCGCGCTTGGCGCCGGCGCAGCCCGTCCGGCAGGGCGTGAAACAGCAGCGGCTGATCGCCGAAGATGCGCAGCCGCCAGCCGGCGCCCATTTGCGTGTTCGGATTGCGCAAGCGCGACAACGGCGAGCGCGGCGTCGGCGGCGCGTGAAACTCGAGGTTGGGCCGACGCGTCAACAGCGACACCTCGGCGCCTTCATCCTTGAGCAAGCCGGCGATGTCGATCGCGGAGGCGCCCGCGCCCATGACCATCACGTCGCGGCCGCGGAAGCCGTCGAGCCTGCCATAGCGGCTCGAATGGCTCACCAGTTCCGGCGGCAGATCGGCGAGAAATTCCGGCAGGTGCTGAAAATGCGCCATGCCGACCGCCAGCACGACGCGACGCGCCATCACGATCTCCTGATCGTCGAAGCGCAGGACATAGGCATTGGCGACCTTTTCCATCGCCACCAGCCGCTTGGCTTCGAGCCCCGGCACGAAACGGGTTTGGAAGGCCATGCCATAGCGGACGAAGGTATCGAGACCGACCGGGACGCGGCTGTCGTGATGCTCGATCCCCGTCTCGGCGCAATAATTCTTGAGGGTCAGCCGGCTCTCGGCATCGGCCAGATCCGACGACGAGCCGTCGGATTTGAGCCGCATGCCCGGCGGCATGTGTTCGCGCCAGAATTCCATCGGCTTGCCGAAAATTCGGAACTCGACCCCGAGTGCCTGCAAATGGGCGGCGATGGAAAGGCCGTACGGCCCCGCGCCGATGATCGCGACATCGCCAAAAGAACTCAAAGGAACTCCTCCGCGCCGCCGGCGCCGACACCAAAAAGGGCGGGGACCCGCCCTCGCCCGCTCTTATTTATCGCCGAATTATTAAAGCGCCATGAACTTGCCACAAAACCGAATGCGAGCGAATTTCCGCCGTCGTTTGCCGCAAGGCTGGCCGGAGCGATCATGCGTTGACCAATTCTTGATCGGCTCGCTAGGGTTCGCTCCGGGAGGAAACCGCGATGAAATTGCGGCTCAGCATCGCCATGAGCGCCAATCCGCGCACCTGGCCGATTTTGGACGGGCGGGTGAAGGCCGACGGCATCGAATGGATTCCGAGCACGGTTGGGCCGAGCGAATTGTTCTGGCGCCAGCTGCGCTTCAAGGATTTCGACGTCTCCGAAATGTCTGTCTCGTCGCTGATGATGGTGTTGGACAAGGGCAATCGCGACTGGGTCGGCCTGCCGATCTTCACCACGCGGCGCTTTTTCCACACCTGGATTCTGGTGCGCAAGGGCGCGCGCATCGACACGCCCGCCGACCTCAAGGGCAAGCGCGTCGGCGTCCCGGAATATCAGCAGACGGCGGCGCTGTGGGCGCGCGGCGTGCTGCAACACGAATTCGGCGTTCGTCCCGGCGAGATGGAATTTTGGATGGAGCGGCTGCCATCGCACAGCCATGCCCATGCCGCGAAATTCACGCCGCCGCCCGGCGTCACCATCAAGCAAATCCCGGCGGAAAAGAATATCGGCGACATGCTGGTCACGGGCGAGCTCGACGCGACGCTGCTGTACATCAAGGCGCCGAAGGGCGATCTCGTGGACCGCTCTCGCATCGATCTCGCCGGTCATCCCGAGATCGAGCCGCTGTTCCGCGACACGCTCGCCGAGGCCGCGCGCTATTTCCGCAAGACCGGCATCTTCCCGATCAACCACGGCATGGTGATCCGGCGCGAGATCGCCGAGGCGAATCCTTGGGCGGCGCTCAACATCTACAAGGCCTTCGAAGAGGCCGCCGCCATCGCGGACCGCGAACGGGCGGAGCAAGCCGAGTATCATGTCCTGGCCGGAATCCTGCCGGCGGAAGCCGGCGCGGCGCTGCATGAGCCGGTGCTGCGCCACGGCGTCGCCGCCAACCGCGAGACGCTCGAAACCGCGGCGCGATATTCCCACGAACAAGGCCTGACATCGCGGGTCGTGACGCTCGCGGAAATTTTCGCCGCCAATGTGATGGAGCAATGACGCCAATGATGCGCAGCACCGACCGAATCATGACCACGCATGCCGGCGCCTTGCCGCGGCCCGACGATTTCCGCCAGATGGTCGTCGGCCCCGACCGGATCGTCAGGATCGAGACCGAGGCGCAGCAGGCGCGGCTTAAAAGCGCGGTCGCCGAAACCGTCAAGAAGCAGCTCGCGTGCGGCCTCGACAGCGTCAATGACGGCGAACTCAGCAAGTCGAGCTTCAACACCTATCTGACCGACCGCGTCGCCGGCTATGAGCTGCGCGACCCGCCGGCCGACGCGCCGACCCGGCTGACGCGGCTCAACATGATCAACCGCGACGCCCGGCGATTCGGCGAGTATTTCGCGACGCGGCGCCTTCCCAGCGTGGTCAGCGGCAAGTTGACGGTCTGCGTCGCGCCGCTGCGTTATATCGGCCACGCCGGCTTGAAGCGCGACATCGACGATTTCAAGGCCGCGCTTCAAGGCGTCAAACCGGCCGAGGCGTATCTGCCCGCCAACACGCCGGGCACGATGGAACATTGGATGCGCAACGACTTCTATAAGACCGACGAGGAGCTGGTGTTCGCGCTCGCCGACGTGCTGCACGAGGAATACAAGGCCATCACCGATGCCGGACTGACGCTCCAGATCGACAATCCCGACCTGCCGGATTGCTGGAGCATTTTCCCCGACATGACGCTGCCGGAATTCCGCAACTATGCCGGCATGCGGGTCGACGCCTTGAACCACGCGCTCCGCGACATTCCGAGGGAGCAGACTCGGCTCCATGTGTGTTGGGGCAGTTTCCACGGCCCCCATGCCGACGACCTCCCCTTGGCCGACATCATCAACCTGATCTTCAAGATCAAGGCCGGCAGCTATTCGCTCGAAGCCTCGAACCCGGTCCATGAGCATGAATGGCGCATCTTCGAGACGGTGAAGCTCCCCGACGGCGCCACCTTCGTGCCGGGCGTGGTCGGCCACGCTTCGGACTTCATCGAGCACCCCGAGCTGGTCGCCGACCGGTTGGAGCGCTACGCCAATCTCCTCGGCCGCGAGAATGTCATCGGCGGCACCGATTGCGGCCTCGGGCCCCGCGTCGGCCATCCTTCGATCGTCTGGGCGAAGCTCGAAGCCTTGGCCGAAGGCGCGCGGCGGGCGACCAAGCGCCTCTGGAAACGCGCCGCCTGAGCTACTCCGCGGCGCGCTTCGGGGCGCCGCTCAGTTCGCGCACCAGTTCCGGCGGGGCGCCGTTCGGGTTCGGTTGCGGCGGCGAGGGCGGCGAGGGCCGGAACGGCCGCGACGGGGGCAGCTTGAGCTTGCCCTTCCACGGCACCGATTCGACGCTGGTCCAGGCGTTCACATAAAGCTGCTTGAACAGCCACACCCCGTTACGTTTCACGCAGACATCGTCGCGGGCGCCGATGCCGAACACGAAATTGGTGCGGTATTCGGTATTGAATTGGAGGATCTGGAACCAGCTTTTGACGCGGGCACCCTCCTCGCCCTGATCGGTCGTGATCGGCGTCATCAGGAAGGTGTTGAAGAGATGCTGGCGGCCGAACCACCAGCTTTGGCGGTCATACCACAGTTCTTCGAGGTTCTTCAGGATCGCGGCATGGCCTTGGACCCGGCCCTGCCACAGATGATCGAAGAAGGAGTCATCCCCGAAACATTCGAGGATGAGGTCCTTGTCAGCCAGATCGAGTCCCCAGGAATATTTGGCGAAGAGTTCCTGGATATCGAGCCGGTCCTCGACCGAGAGTTTGCGGGCGGTCACGCGCGCGCCCTCGCGCGTTCGGCGTCGTGCATCGCGGTCACGGGATAAATGCCGGTTTCGAGCGCCTTGGCCGGAACCCACATGCCGTGGAAGGTCGAGCGCACGCGCGTCGGCAGGCGGATCAGCGCCACCGGCCCGGCCTCGATCTTATGCGCGTCGAGCACCGCCAAGTCGTTGCGCATTTCCTTCATGCGGTTGACCAGCACCAGGAGATAGCCGTCGCCTTCGGGCGAATCCGGCCGGCGCGGCGCGAAGCACGGTTCCTGAATGCCCGAGGCCTCGCCCGGACTCCAGACTTTGAGCTTGCCGGTGGCGTGATCGAGATGGCCGAGCAGGCTGCCGCCGGCGCGGTCCGGCCCGAAGCAGATCATGTAGCCGTGGCGATAGGACCGGCCCTGATAGCGATCGTCGGTGCGCGGCATTTCGCACGGCATCGGCGACAGTTGCTTCGTCTCATAGCCGTCGCTGTTGGAGGCCAGATCGAAGGTCATGCGCGACAGGAACGGCGGCACCGGCTCGGTCTCGGTG
>JAATGI010000224.1 GCA_015654725.1 Rhodospirillales bacterium | reverse complement strand
GGCGACCGTGGCGGCAGAGGCGGCAGCGGCGGGCGCCGACCGTTTTTCCGGCGCCGCAAATCCTGTCCCTTCTCCGGCCGGAACGCGCCCAAGATCGACTACAAGGACGTGAAGCTGTTGCAGCGCTATATCTCCGAGCGCGGTAAGATCGTGCCAAGCCGCATCACCGCGGTATCGGCGAAAAAGCAGCGCGAGCTGGCGCAGGCGATCAAGCGCGCGCGCTTTCTCGGCCTCCTGCCCTACTCGATTCAATAGGCGCCGCGATGATCGAACTGATCCCGCTCGAACGGGTGGAAAATCTCGGCCAGATGGGCCAGGTGGTGAAGGTCCGCCCCGGCTTCGCCCGCAATTTCCTGCTGCCGAAGAAAAAGGCGCTGCGCGCGACCAAGGACAACCTCGCCTATTTCGAAAAGCAACGCACTCAGCTCGAGACGCAGAATCTCGAACGCAAGGGCGACGCCGAGCATGTGGCGTCGAAGCTCAACGGCATCGCCGTCGTCATCGTCCGCCAGGCGGGCGAAAGCGGCCAGCTTTATGGCTCGGTCTCCGCGCGCGACATCGCCGACGCGGTGACGGCGGCGGGCTTTACCGTGACCCGCGGCCAGGTCGTGCTCGACAAGCCGATCAAGAGCCTCGGCCTCTACAAGCTCAGGATCGTGCTCCATCCCGAGGTCTCGGCGACGGTCACGGCCAATGTCGCGCAGTCGCCCGAGGAAGCCGAGATGCAGGCGAAGGGCGTCGATCCGTCGCGGCTCGCCCAGGAAGCGGCGGCGCGCGAAGCCGTCACCGCCCGCGAGGAACTGGCCGAGGCCCAGAAGGAACCCGAGGCCCCCGAAAACGCCTGACCTGGCGGGGCTATTCGGCGAGCCGCGTATCGATCTTCACTTCCGACGTCAGCGTGCGGTGAACGGCGGTGAACCGGGCATTGGTTGGCGATTTCCAGGAGGCGCCGGCGTTGGGCCGCGTCGAGCGCGCCGTGCAACTCGATCGCGCGCTCGATCCGGTCGAGCATCCCGGCCTTGGTTTCGCAGTCGGCGCAATCCTCGGCGTAAATCTTGGCGTGGCTGAGCCGCACCACCACGCGCTCCAAGGTCCATTGCTTGCGTTCGGCGTAAAGCCGCAGCGTCATCGCGGTGCAGGCGCCCAACGCCATCAGAAGCAACTCATAGGGATTGGGGCCGGCGTCCTCGCCGCCCGACGCCGCCGACTCATCGGCGGCGAGACGATGGCGGCCATCGAGCAAGATTTGGCGAAACCGCCCTGCTCCGGTCTCCGCCACCACGACCGTACCCGCGACCACGGGCGGATCCAACATCGCGGCCATGACATCACTCCTATCGCCGATGAGGGCCGCATTGTCGCGCCGCCCCCGGCTAAAATCACGACACAATGACGCGAGGGAGGCCGCGATGCGCTATCTGACCCTCTCCGACGGCGCGACGGTGCCGATCCTGGGCCTTGGCACCTGGAACATGGGCGAGCGCCGATCCCGCGGCGCGGAGGTGGTCGCGGCCTTGCGGCTCGGCATCGAACTCGGCATGACCCTAATCGATACCGCCGAGATGTATGCCGATGGCGGCGCCGAGGAAGTGGTGAGCGCGGCGATCGCCGGACGCCGCGACCAGGTGTTCCTCGTCAGCAAGGTCTATCCCGACAACGCCTCGCGCCGGAAGATGGCCGCCGCCTGCGAACGCAGCCTCAAGCGGCTCGGCACCGACCGGCTCGATCTTTACCTGCTGCATTGGCGCGGCGGCGTGCCGCTCGCGGAGACGGTCGAAGCGTTCGAGGCACTGCGCGCCGCCGGAAAAATCCGACGCTGGGGCGTCAGCAATTTCGATGTCGCCGACATGGCGGAGCTATGGCGCATCGCCGACGGCCGGCACTGCGCCGCCAACCAGGTGCTGTTCAATCTCATGCGGCGCGGCATCGAGGCAAAGCTGATGCCCTGGTGCCGCTCGGAGCGCGTGCCGATCATGGCCTATTCGCCGATCGAGCAGGGCCGGCTTCTGAACAAACCGGCGCTGAAAAAGCTCGCGGCGGCGCGTGGCGTCACACCGGCGCGCGTGGCCCTTGCCTGGCTGCTGCGTCAGGACGGCGTCATCGTCATTCCCAAGGCCGCCGATCCGGACCATGTCCGCGATAATCGCGCGGCACTCGATCTCGACCTCACGGCCGAGGAAGCGGCTGAACTCGATCGCGCCTTCCCGCGACCCCGCGAGGGCCGGCTGGAAATGCTTTAGCGTGGCGGGGCGGTCACGCCGCGTTAACACCGGCGAGCGCGATCGCCGCCGCCGCCACTTCGGCCGCGCGCTTCGACGGTCCGGTCGCGGTCGCCGGTTCCAGGCCCTCGACCGCGACGCTCACGGTGAAGGTGCGCTTATGCGCCGGGCCCTCGGTGGCGACGGTCTTGTAACTCGGCAGCGGCAGGCCGCGCGCCTGCGCCCATTCCTGGAGCGTGGTCTTGGGATCGCGCGGCGGTGCCGCGCCGAGCGCGATCAGTTGCGGCTCCCACCAGCGCTCGACGAAACGCCGCGCCACCGGCAACCCGCCATCGAGATAAAGCGCCGCGATCACCGCCTCGCAGACATCGGCCAGCAGCGAGACGTTGTCGCGCGCGCCAGCCGCGTCCTCGCCCCGCGACAAGAGGAGATGAGCGCCGAGACCCGCCTGTTTCGCCACCTGGGTCAGGGATTCGCGGCGCACCAGGCTGGTATGGCGCCGCGTCAAGGCGCCTTCCGCCTCGGTCGGAAAGCGGTGGAACAGCAGTTCGGCGACGATGAGGCCGAGCACGCGGTCGCCGAGGAATTCGAGCCGCTCATAACTGCGCCGGGCGCCGCCGCGGCGCGAGCGGGCGCTGGGATGCGTCAGCGCCTCGGCCAGCAGATCCGGATGCGCGAAACGGTGATTGAGAATCGCGGCGAGCGCGTCCGCGGCGTTGGGCCTGTCCGGCATCTCACCCGACGCCGTGGAGCAATCGGTTGTAACGAATGCTGAACGGCCATTTCCACGCTTCCCACCACTCGGCGTAGCCGTTGGAGGAGAAGAAGATAAATTGCGCGCGGCCGACCAGGTTTTCGGCGGGAACATAGCCGACGCCGCTCGCGGGATCGCGGCTGTCGGCGGAGTTGTCGCGATTGTCGCCCATCATGAAATAATGCCCGGCGGGGACGTGGAACTCGGGGGTGTTGTCGAACAGCCGATCTTCGCCGAGTTGGACGATGCAATGGCGCACGCCGTTGGGCAGCGTTTCGATATAATGCTGATAGGCGGCCGAGCGCGGATCGTCGGGATCGGTGCAGAACTCGGTCTGCTCACGCGTCACCGCCGTGCCGTTGATATAAAGTACGCCGTGCTGGACCTGGATCGTGTCGCCCGGCAGGCCGATCACGCGTTTGATGTAATCGATCGTGGGATCGGCCGGCAGCCTGAACACCGCGACGTCGCCGCGATTGGGCTCGTGGAAAAAGACTCGGCCCGACCATAGCGGCAGGCCCAAAGGCAACGAATATCGGCTATAGCCATACGAGAATTTCGACACGAACAAGTAGTCGCCCACCAACAATGTCGGCACCATCGACGCCGACGGAATGTTGAAGGGCTCGTAGAAAAAGGTGCGAATGAAAAGAGCGATGACAATCGCGTAGACCAAGGTCTTGACCGTCTCGGCCAAGCCGCCCGCGGTTCTCTTTTTCATTGAAGAATGCTCACTAAGACGTTGAATTTAATATATATCGGGTTTGGCAACCGCGCACGATCAAGCCAAGGCTTGACGGCGAAGTCAAGGACGGCGTCGGAATCGCGTCGCGCGCCGAGCGACCGCTCATGCCGCCGGCTCGGCCGAGATGATAACGACCGCCTGGGCGATCGGCTCTTCGTCGGCGATGGTAAGATCGATACGCGCCACCATGCCCGGCGGCGTGATCGCTTCGAGGCGCGCCTTGGCGCCGCCGGTCAGCACAAGGCTGGGCCGTCCCCCGGGAAGATTGACGACGCCGAGATCGCGCCAGAACACGCCCTTGCGGAACCCGGTGCCCAGCGCCTTGGCGCAAGCCTCCTTGGCGGCATATCGCTTTGCATAGGTGGCGACGCGGTCGGCGCGGCGATCGGCGCGGGCGATCTCGGTGGGCGTGTAGATGCGTTGGATGAAGCGCGCGCCGAAGCGCTCGATGGTCTTGCCGATGCGTTCGATATCGATTAGGTCGCTGCCGATGCCGAGGATCATGATCGCGCGCGGTCCATCGCTTCGCGCATGCGCCGCACCGCTTCGGCCAGGCCGGTGAAGATCGCCTCGCCGACGAGGAAATGGCCGATATTGAGCTCGACGATGGTCGGGATCGCGGCCACCGCGCCGACCGTGTCGAAGCCGAGCCCGTGCCCGGCGTGGCATTCGAGGCCGAACGCGGCGGCTCGTTCCGCCGCCGCCGCGAGCCGCCCTAATTCCCGCTCGCGCGCCGTGCCCTCGGCCGCGCAATAGGCGCCGGTGTGAAGCTCGACCACCGGCGCGCCGATGGTGCGCGCGGCTTCGAGCTGCGCCGTATCCGGCTCGATAAACAGCGAGACGCGAATCCCGGCCGCGCCGAGATCGCGCGCGAACCGCGACAGGTGGCTCAGTCCGCCCCGCGCGTCGAGTCCGCCCTCGGTGGTGCGCTCGGCGCGTTTCTCCGGCACGATGCAGGCCGCGTGCGGCTTGTGTTTGAGCGCGATCGCCAGCATCTCGTCGGTCGCCGCCATTTCGAGATTGAGCGGCAGCTTAAGGGCGCGGATGAGCCGCGCGATGTCGTCGTCGGAAATATGCCGGCGATCCTCCCGGAGATGCGCGGTAATGCCGTCGGCGCCCGCCGCCGCCGCCGCCAGCGCCGCGCGCACCGGATCGGGATGCGTGCCCCCGCGCGCGTTCCGGATGGTGGCGACGTGATCGATATTGACACCGAGGCGAAGCGGCCGAATCGAGACACTCATTTCACCGCCGCGAGCGCTCGACCGAATTGATCACCGGCGTCGCGCGGAGCGCGGCGATGATGTTGGTCAGATGCCGGACGTCCTGAACCTCGACATCGACCAGAAGCTCGAAGAAATCTTGGCTCCGGTTGGTGATTTTGAGATTGGTGATGTTGCCGGCCTGCTCGCCGATCACGGTGGTGAGGGCGCCGAGACTGCCGGGCTCATTGCCGATGGTGACGTCGAGCCGGCCGACATGGCGCTCGTCGCCGTCGCCGGTTTGGTTCCAGGCGACATCGACCCAGCGGTCCGGTGTGTCGGCGAACTCGGCGAGCTTGTCGCAATCGATGGTGTGGATGGTGATGCCCTTGCCGGTGGTGACGATGCCGACGATGCGGTCGCCCGGCAGCGGATGGCAGCAACCGGCGTAATGCACCGCCATGCCGGGAATGAGGCCGCGGATCGGCACCGCGTTCTCGGCCGCCTTCTTGCCGCGCGCATGCGACAGCGGCACCACCTTCGGCGGCTTGGCATCGGGCTTGGGCGGAAACACCGCCGTCACCACCTCGCGCCCCGTGACATTCCCGGCACCGGCCGCGACATATAAATCCTCGGCCGTCTCGCAGCGGAATTTGTCGAGCACGGCTTCGAGCGCCTTGTCGGTCATGTCATGACCGTCCTGGCGGAAGGCCTTTTGCAGGATCGCCTTGCCGAGATCGAGATATTGCGCGCGCTGCTGCGTGCGCACGAATCGGCGGATGCGGGCGCGCGCCTTGGCGGTGACGACGAGCCGCTCCCAGGTCGGCGACGGCGTCTGCGCCTTGGAGGTGATGATCTCGACCTGGTCGCCGTTCATGAGCTGGGTGCGGAGCGGCACCAGCTTGCCGTTGATCTTGGCGCCGACGCAGGTATCGCCGATCTGGGAATGGACGGCATAGGCGAAATCGACCGGCGTGGCGCCGCGCGGCAGATTGATCAGGTCGCCCTTCGGGGTGAAGCAGAAAACCTGGTCCTGGAACATCGCAAGCTTGGTGTGCTCAAGAAATTCCTGCGGATCGGCGGCGTGATCCAGCACGTCGAGAAGCTCGCGCAGCCAGCGATATTGGCGGCCTTCGTTGCGCGCGCCGTCTTGCTTGTAGACCCAATGCGCGGCGACGCCGAGCTCGGCCACTTCGTGCATTTCGCGGGTGCGAATCTGGACTTCGATGCGCTGCTGCTCGGGCCCGATCACGCCGCTATGGACCGACCGATATTCGTTCGGTTTCGGCAGCGAAATGAAATCCTTGAACCGCCCGGGCACGACCGGGTAACGGCTATGGATCACGCCCAGCGCGTGGTAGCACTGCTCCACGTTATCGACGACGACGCGGAACGCCATGATGTCGGCGAGTTGCTCGAAGCCCACTTCCTTACGCTGCATCTTGCGCCAGATCGAATAGGGTGTTTTCTCGCGCCCCGACACTTCGGCGCGGATGCCCGCCTTTTCCAGCGTGCCGTCGAGCGCCACCATGATGCGCTCGCCAAGATTGCCGCCCTTCTCCTTGAGAAAGGCGAGCCGCGCACGGATGCTCTCGCGCGCCTCGGGCTGCAGCTCGGCGAAGGCGAGATCCTGCAGCTCGTCCTTCATGTCGTTCATGCCGATGCGCTCGGCGAGCGGCGCGTAGATCTCCATGGTCTCGCGCGCGATGCGCTTGCGCGTCGCTTCGTCCTTGAGGAAGTGCAGCGTGCGCATGTTGTGAAGCCGGTCGGCGAGCTTGACCAGGAGGACGCGGATGTCCTCCGACATCGCCAGCACCAGTTTGCGGAAATTCTCCGCCTGCTTCGATTGGTCGGACTGCAATTCGAGGCGCGAGAGCTTGGTCACGCCGTCGACCAGCCGCGCGATTTCCGCTCCGAACAGCCTCTCGATCTCGTCGAGGGTCGCGAGCGTGTCCTCGACGGTATCGTGCAGCAGCCCGGTCACGATCGAAGCGGAATCGAGCTTCATGCCGGAGAGAATGCCGGCGACCTCGACGGGATGGGAGAAGAACGGATCGCCGGAGGCGCGCAATTGCGCGCCGTGCGCCTTCATCGAAAACACGTAAGCGCGATTGAGCGCGTCTTCATCGACCGAGGGATCGTAGGACTTGACCCGCTCGACCAACTCTAATTGCCGCATCACCGCGCGGTCGGCACCCTGACTTCGGGCGAGCGCGCGGTGCGGCATTTATTTCTCGTTTTTTGTCGGCCCCTCGGCCGCGTCCTCGTCGATTTCGGGCATCGCGGTTTCGTCGAGGCCGGTGGTTTCGTCGTCCGCAACCGTGAGCATGTCTTTTTGCAACTCTTCGTCAACCGAGGCGGTGTCGTCCTCGCCGACCGCGCGCGTCAGATCGACCGGCCATTGCTGATTGCCGATCTCGATCTCGCCTTCTTCCTCGGGCTCGTCGATCTCGACATGTTTCTGCATGCCGGTGACGATGGCGTTCTGCAAATGATCGAGCTGCACCGTTTCATCGGCGATCTCGCGCAGTGCCACCACCGGATTCTTGTCGTTGTCGCGGTCGAGCGAGATCGGCGCGCCAGCGGCGATGTCGCGCGAGCGCTGCGCCGCCAGCAGCACCAGCTCGAAGCGGTTGGGAACCCTGAGAACGCAATCTTCGACGGTGACGCGTGCCATGCGATCAAATCTCCAAAGGACTGGGATTGCTTGACTATATGGGATTTATTAGCTGCGCCGCAATACCGGCCTGCCGCTATCCTGAAACCGCCGTCGTTTCCTGTCCCGGCGGCAATGCCGCGATCAGCGCCTCTACGGTCAGGCCCGAGACCGGATGGCGCCATCCGGGCGCGATATCGCGCAAAGGCGACAGCACGAAGGCACGTTCGGCCAAACGCGGATGCGGCAGGATCGGTCCACCGCCGGCGCCGATCTCGACCCTGTCGTCATAAGCCAGCAGATCGAGATCGAGCGAGCGCGGCTCGTTGCGCTCCAGCCGGACGCGGCCGAAATCCGCCTCGATACGATGCAATGCCATCATCAGGTCGCGTGGGCTTAAGTCGGTCGCGACCGCGATCGCGGCGTTGACGTACCAGGGCTGATCCGACACCGGCATCGGCGCCGAGCGATAAAAGCGCGAGCGCGAGCGGATCGCGACACCCGCTTGCTCGAGCGCGCGCATCGCCGCATTGAGGGTCGCCACCGGATCGCCCGCGCGGCTCGGAAGATTGGCGCCGAGGCCGATCAGAATCACGCCGGGCCGCCCCTTTTGAATCTCATGCGCCCGCTCGGCCGCGATGCTATCCTGGCTTCATTTATCGGCTCACGGCCTCAAATCATGGAGTGGAAAATGATGTTTTATCCACAGGAAAAGATCGCCCTATTCATCGACGGCTCCAATCTCTACGCCGCGGCGCGCGCCTTGCAATTCGACATCGACTACAAGCGCCTGCTGGAGCTGTTCAGCGCGCAGGGCCAGCTCATCCGCGCCTTCTATTACACCGCGCTGCTCGAAGACCAGGAATATTCGCCGCTCCGCCCGCTCGTCGATTGGCTCGACTATAACGGCTACACCATGGTGACCAAACCGACCAAGGAATATACCGACGCGATGGGGCGCCGGAAGATCAAGGGCAACATGGATATCGAGCTCGCCATCGACGTGATGGAGATGGCGCAGCATCTCGACCATATCGTGCTGTTCTCGGGCGACGGCGATTTCCGCCGTCTCGTCGAGGCGGTGCAGCGCAAGGGCGTGCGCGTGACCGTGGTCTCGACGATCCGCTCCGCGCCGCCCATGATCGCCGACGAATTGCGCCGCCAGGCCGACGTCTTCATCGAACTCACCGATATTCGCGAAGACATCGAGCGCGTGCATCATCACGACCCGATGCGGCAGCCGATGACGCATGCCACCGATTGACGCGGCTCGCGGGGTCGATCCGGGAGTACCGGGCCGCGATTGCCCGCTGTGTCCGCGCCTGGTCGAATTCCGCGATCGGCAGCGGACAACTTTTCCAGACTGGCACAACGCGCCGGTTCCATCTTTCGGCGGCGGCGACGCACGGCTCCTGATCGTCGGGCTGGCGCCGGGCTTGCGCGGCGCCAACCGCACCGGCCGCCCCTTCACCGGCGATTATGCCGGCGTCCTGCTTTACGCGACGCTACTCAAATTCGGCTTCGCCCGCGGGACCTATGGCGAGCGGCCCGATGACGAGCTGGAGCTGATCGATTGTCGCATCACCAACGCGGTGCGCTGCGTGCCGCCCGACAACAAGCCGGAGCCCAGCGAGATCAAGACCTGCCACCGCTTTCTCGTCGCCGAGATCGCGGCGATGAAAAACTTGCGCGCCGTGCTGGCGCTCGGCACCATCGCGCACGGAGCCGTGCTGCGCGCGTTCGGCCGTCGCAAGACCGAGTTGCCGTTCCGCCACGGCGCGGCGCACGCGCTCGGCGCCGTCTTTTTCGCCGATTCCTATCACTGCTCGCGCTACAACACGAACACGGGCCGGCTAACCACGGAAATGTTCGAGACGGTGATCGGCGATTTGAAAAAGCGGCTCGCCTAGGGTGCGATCCGGCTCTAGCCCCGCGCCCGCATGATGCGCCCCTTGTCGCGCTGCCAATCGCGGGCTTTTTCGGCCTCGCGCTTGTCGACCTTGCGCTTGCCCTTGGCGAGGCCAAGAGAAAGTTTCGCCCGGCCCCGCGCGTTGAAATAAATGGCGAGCGGAATCAGCGTCATACCTTCGCGCTTCACCGCGCCCAGGAGCTTGTTGATCTCGCGCTTGTGCAGCAACAGGCGGCGCGCCCGTTTCGGCTCGTGATTGAATCGCGCCGCCGGATATTCCGGGATCGTCGCGTTGAACAGGAAAATCTCGCCGCCGCGGTCGCCGGCATAGGCCTCGGCGATGCTGGCCTTCCCCTCGCGCAGCACCTTCACTTCGCTGCCGGCCAGCGCGAGGCCGGCCTCGAACGTGTCCTCGATCAGATAATCGTGACGCGCCCGCCGGTTCTGGGCGACGTAGCGTTCGGTGCCGCGCAGCGCCGTCAATTCAGCAGGCCCGCGCCCGTCATCGCCGCGCGCACCGCGATCTGCGCCTGCTCGCTCGCCGGCACGATCGGCAGCCGCACCTCGGGCGCGCATTTGCCAAGGAGCGAGGCCGCGTATTTCACCGGCGCCGGGCTCGGCTCGACGAACAACACGTCGTGCAGCGCCGCGAGCCGGGTGTTGATGGCCTGCGCCTTCTTGACATCGCCCTGGCGCCAGGCGGCGTGCATCTCGGCGCAGTGCCGCGGCGCCACGTTCGCGGTCACGGAAATGCAGCCGGTGCCGCTCTGCGCCAGATAGGCGAGCGCGGTGGCGTCGTCGCCGGAGAACATGATGAAATCGTCACCCAGGGCGGCACGTTGGCGCGGTGTGCGCGCCAGCTCGGTGCAATCCTTGACGCCGACGATATTCGGCAGCTTGGCGAGCCGCGCCATGGTCGCGACGCTCATATCGATCACGCTGCGGCTGGGAATGTTATAGATGAAGATCGGAATCTCGACCGCGTCGTTGATCGCCTCATAGTGCCGATAGAGCCCTTCCTGGCTCGGCTTGTTGTAATAAGGCGTCACCACCAGCACGGCGTCGGCGCCCGATTGCTTGGCGTGACGCGTCAGCGCGATCGCCTCGGCGGTCGAATTGGAGCCGGCGCCCGCGATCACCGGCACCCGGCCCTTCGCCACTTCGATGCACAGATCGACGACTCGACGATGTTCGTCATGGCTCAATGTCGGCGATTCGCCGGTGGTGCCGCACGGCACGACCGCTTCGGTGCCTTCCTTGATCTGCCAATCGACCAGGCTCTGGAACGCCTTCTCGTCCACCGCCCCGTTCTTGAAGGGCGTGATGAGCGCGGTGATGGAGCCTTGAAACATCTGATTTCTCCGGCTGATTTGCCTTCTTCCCAACCCCGAATTGAGCCACGATAGTCCTCGTCGGCGGCGACGGCAACCGACCGCCCGTCACGCTTGTATTGTCTCGGCGGCGACCGCCGTTACAATGCCGGCGCGACGGGGTTGGGCCGGGGGCGCGGACTTCTGTGGCAGGGAAAGCACGACATTGAGGCGAGTGATCCGGCCTGTTCTGGCGGCGCTGTTGCTGGCCTGTTCGGTCGTGGGCGCGGCGCGCGCCGAACTCAGCGATGGCGACCGCAACCTCTACCGGCTGGCCTACCAGGCCGGCGACGCGGGGAAATGGGACGATGCCTGGACGCTGGCGCAGCGGGCGAGCGATCCGTTTCCGCAGAAGCTGCTGCGTTGGATCGAGCTGACGCGCGGCGGACCCAACGCCCGTTTCGAGGAGATTCGCGATTTTCTCGCCGCCAATCCCGATTGGCCGAGCCAGATTCTGTTGCGCCAGCGCGCCGAGGAAGCGCTGCCCGGGCAGAGCGACGCCGTGGCATCGGCGTGGTTCCAGCTTTATCCGCCGGTGACGCCGGCCGGCAAGATTCGCGAAGCCGAGCTGGCGATCGCCGCCGGGCACGAGGCCGAGGGCGCGGCGCGGCTGCGCGCGATTTGGATCGGCACGGATTTCACCGCGCTCGACGCCAAGAGTTTTCTCGAGCGGTATCGTAGCTATCTGCGGCCCGAGGATCATGCGCTGCGGCTCGACCGCCTGATTTGGGACAGCCATTACGGCGAAGCGCGGCAGATGCTGGCACGCGTCGGCCTTGAGCAACGCGCGTTGGGCGACGCGCGCATCGCGTTGGCGACGATGGCGCCCAATGCCAAGCATCTTCTCCGCCTGGTGCCGGCGTCGCTGCAGCGCGATTCGGGCCTGCTCTACGAGCGGCTGCGCTGGCGGCGGCGCAAGGAGCATTACGACGACGCCATCGACTTGCTCGACCATCCGCCCGCCGATCTGGTGCGGCCGCTGGCTTGGGCGGGCGAGCGCCAGAGCTTGGCGCGCATCGCCTTGTCGGAGGGCAATATCTCGGTCGCCTATCGCCTCGCGGCGCGGCACGGGTTGAGTGAAGGTCCGGCTTTTGCCGACCTCGAATTTTTCGCCGGCTGGGTGGCGCTGCGGTTCCTTAGGGAGCCTGAAACCGGCTACGGTCACTTCGCCACGCTCTACGACCGCTCCAAGACGGCGGCGAGCAAGGCGCGCGGCGCGTATTGGGCGGCCCGCGCGGCGGCCGCGATGCATTTAGGCGCCTATGCCGCGGGATGGGACGCCAAGGCCGCGGAATACCGAACCACTTATTATGGCCAACTCGCCTCCGCGGCCGTGGGCGGAACCGGGTTCACCGTCGCCGCCGAGCCCGAGCCGAACGAAAACGACATCGCCCAGTTCGAGGCCCGCGAATTGGTCCGCGCGGTTCGCGACCTTGTCGCCATTGGCGACGCCGACGATGTCAGGCCGTTTCTCGCTCGCCTCGCCGACACGGTGACGGCGGCGACCGATTTCGCGCAGGTGGTGCGGCTCGCTTCGGCGGTCGATCGTCCGGACCTGGAATTGCACGCGGCGCAGCGCGCCGTAAGCGCCGGTGTCGTATTGTTCGCCGAGAGTTATCCGCTCGTGCCGCTGCCGCCCGGAGGCGCCGCCGAAGCCGCCCTTGTCCTGGCCGTGACGCGGCAGGAAAGCGCCTTCGATGTCGCCGCCGTCAGCAGCGCCGGCGCGCGCGGCATGATGCAGCTGATGCCGGCGACGGCAAAGCGCGTCGCCAACACCCTGGACATGCCTTATTCCGAGGACCTGCTGACGCGCGACCGCGTCTATAACTTGAAACTGGGGCACGCCTATCTCGACGAAATGCTGGCGGAGTTCGGCGGCTCCTATGTCCTGACCATCGCCGCCTATAACGCGGGACCCGCGCGCGTCAATCAATGGCTAGACGAGCTCGGCGATCCGCGCAAGCCGGGCACGGACGTGGTCGATTGGATCGAAGCGGTGCCGATTTCGGAGACGCGAAACTATCTTCAGCGCGTACTGGAAAATCTACAGATCTATCGGTTGCGGCTCGGCGATCACGACCTTGCCTTCAAGCTCGCGGCCGACCTGAAGCGATAAGGCCGGCGGCGCGACACCGGCGTCACCCGACATGCGACAGCGCCGCGACCGTGCCGGTCGTGGGCGCTTCTTCGCCATCCTCGATCGTGGTCATGCTCGATTCGGTGCTGGCGACGTGCCGGCTGAAACCCTCGAAGGTGCCGCCGGGTTCGATGACCAGCGACGTATGGGTGATGTCGGCGGACACCATGGCGGTGCGTTTGATCGTCACCACTTTCGCCGTGATTTTTCCGGTGAGGGTACCCGCGATCACCGCGATTTCCGCCTCGACGATGCCCGTGACCACGGCGTTTTCGCCCACGGTCAGCTGCCGGGCCACCACCCGGCCCTTGACCGCGCCGCCGATAAAAAGATCGCCGCCGGCGATGACATCGCCGTCGATCTTGACGTCGGCGCTGAGCAGCGAAGGCGTGGTGGCGCGCTCGCCGCGCCGACCGAAGAAAGCGCGGCTATTGCGATCCTTCCTCAACAACATCTTTGCCCGCTCCTATGAATTTGGCGGGATCGAGCTGAGTCCCGTCCACCACCACCTCGTAATGCACATGTGGCCCGGTGCTGCGTCCAGTACTGCCGAGCTCCCCGATCGGGAAATGCGCCGGCACTTTCTGGCCCTTGACCACGAAGGTGCGGTGAAGATGTGCGTAACGGGTGACAATACCATGACCGTGGTCGATTTCCACCAGGCGGCCGAACTCGCCGTCCGCGCCGGCGAAGATCACGATCCCGGGCGCGGTACTCATGACATGGGTGCGGTAAGGAGCGGACAAATCGACGCCGGTGTGGAACGCCTTGCGATGATTGAACGGATCCACCCGCGGCCCGAACGGACTTTCGAGGCGATAGGAATCGAGCGGCGCGGCAAGCGGCAGGCTCAGCACCAATTTTTGCAGGGTCTGGCGGCGCTCGGCATCCTCGGCCTGTTTCGCGGCGCTGCCCAGCGCGACGAACGGGCCGCCCTCGCCGGCGGGAGTCGAGGAGGCGGAAACATCCTCAAGCAGCTTGCCGACATCGAGACCGGTCGAGGCCAGCAACAGTTCCAACCTGTTCCCCGGGCTGTTCCCTTGGACGCCAAAGCTGCTCGCCACCGTATCGCTCGTGGCGCCAAGATCGGACGCATCCGGCTTCGCCGCGCCGGCGCGGCTCAAACCCAGATCGTGCCGGGAGGTATCACGCTGCGCTGCCAAGCGGTCGCGCTGGGCCGAGAGCTCCTTCAGCTTGCCCTCGATCGCCGATAGGTCGTCGCGATATTGGCTGGTGTGGGAATTCGCCTTCTGCAACTCCTGCTGAAGGTTTTGCACCTGCACCTGCAAGTTGGCCTGATTCGCGTCGGAATGGCGCAGCATGTCGCGGTCTTCTTCCAATTCCTTGGTAAGTTGCGCGACATTGACCGACTTGCCGCTGAGCTTGTCTTCCGCCCCCGCGAGCTTGCGTTCGACTTCGGCGCGCTCGCTCGCCAGTTGCGCGCGTTCGGCGTCGAGCGCGTCGATCTGACGTTGCGCGTCGGAGAGAACGGCGCCGCGCTCGGCTTCGAGCGCGCCGATGCGCTTTTGCGCGCCCACGACCACGGCTGTCAGTTTGTCGTTGTCGTCGCCGATCGAGGCCGCCCGGCTTTCCGCCTCGGCCAAGGCGTCGCGCAACGCCGCGTTCTCCTCGACCAGGGCCGACCGGTCGCGATCGGCTTGTGCCAACGCGCTGCTTCGCGACTGCATGACATGACCGAAATGCTGGACGCGGGCACCGACATAGACGAAGAAAACGACGGCACATACGACCGAGGCGACGATCATCGCCTGTTTCGGCGCGGTAAGATTCGCGTAAGTTACCCGCCCGCCCCGGCGGAACAAAATCTGGAATTCAGGGAACGCCCGGTCGCATAAATTTCTTAGATCGAGACCGGAATATCGAAAATTCGGCGCGACCCGGCTTCGCCAATATCTGAATTCGCCTATCAATGTCCCTCCGCTCATCGCTACCGCGCCGGCGCCACCAACACCGCATTGGCGCCTTGACGATCCGCGGCCCCCCGCGGGACAGTCACACGATCGGCGGTCTGCCGAGGTCTCGCGCCGCACGACGCGGCTCTGCGCTACTCCGTCAGCCCCTTATATCGTTAACGTTATCGATTTGCGTCGCGCTAGGCAAGATTTCTTCGCAGCGACGCGAGTCACCCGAGTCGTCACTCGATGGCGGGCGGACCGAAGAAATATCCTTGCGCGAAATCGGCGCCCAGCGCTTGGAACGTGGCCGCCTGTTCGGCGGTCTCGATCATTTCCACGATGACGCCGGCCCCGGTGCCGCGGCATAGCGCGATGACATGGCTGAGAATCGAGCGGTCGTTCGGGTTACGCAGGCAGGAGCGCGCGAACAGGCCATCGATCTTGACGTAATCGACCTTGATCGAGCGCAGATAATGGATCGAGGTCGCGACCGCGCCGAAATCGTCGAGACAGACCTTGAACCCGCGGTGACGCAGGCCCTGGACCGCGTCGTCCACCGCCTCGATGTCGCGCACCACGGCGCTTTCCGTCAGCTCCAACATCAAACGGTCGGACACGCCGGGGTGCGCGTCGAACAGGCGGTGCAGTTCGGCGACGAACGCCGCGTTTTCGAGCGAGCGACCGGATAGATTTGTCGCCATCGGCCGCGCGTTCGGCGGCATCGTCTCCGCCACCTGGATCGCGCGCCGGCACACGGTGAGATCGAGCTCGGTGACGATATCGGCCGCCTCGGCCAGCGCGATCCATTGATTCGGCGGGCCGCCGTCGCGGAAGCGAATCAGCGCCTCGGTATGGTGCATTTTCCCGGTCGAGAAGCTGACGATCGGCTGCTGCGCGAGATCGAATTCGCCGCGCTGCAAGATCTGCCGCAATGTGGCGATGCGGCCTGTGGTCTCCAGCATGAGCTGGCCGAGATTGGCACGGCGCAATTGGTCGAGCGAGCGGTCGGCGCCGCTGGCGAGCCGCGCCATGACATAAACCGCGGCAGTGGCGACGATATCGGAGCGCAAGCCGCTGGGGCGCAACCGCAGCGCGGTCGAGGTCAATTGCAGCGCCGCGCCCGCCGCCACGAATTGCTGGGCGAGTTTCCGGGCGTGACGCCGCAGCCCGCCGGCATCGAGCGGTCCGTCATGGAGAATACCGTAGCGGGCATCGGTGATGCGGCCCACCGCCAAGACTCGACCGCCGAAGCGCCGGTCGCTGGCAAGCCGGGCAAACAAAGCGTCTTCGATCTCGTGAAGGGACTCGCGCACCTCTGGCGCCAGATTCTCAAGCGCGACCAAGGTGAGCCGGCGCTCGCCGGCGTCGCTGCCCTGGAAACGCTCGCGCACCGTCGCCGCGAACGCGATCGGGCTTTGCAGCCCGGCGACCGCCCCGGCAGAGTGGCCCGCGCCGACGGTTTTTTCGCCGTCGCTTTGCGCCACCGAGAGGAACAGCACGGTATGGCCGTTCGGCAGGGCGCAGCCGCCGAAAATCGTCGCCGGCTCGCCATCGCGCTTGAGGCGAACCACGACCGGCATCATGTTGCCTTGCGCCCGCATGCGCGCGAGGCGCGTCTCCGCCAGCGCGCGATCCTCGACCGCGAACAGCTCGGCGAAAGGCCGGCCGATCAGCGCCCCGGGTCCCGCCGTGTCCAGACGCTGCGTGGCGCCGCCGATAAAGCTGATCTGGCCCCGCGGATCGGTCTCGACCAACAGATCGGCCGCGCCGAACATGAACGAGATAAAGCGGTCGTACGCCGGATCGGGCGCGGCGGCACCGCTTTCGACCGCCGGCTCGCGCCGGGCGAGGCTGTCGTCCAAGACCATATCCTATCTCCTGGCAAGCGGGGGGTTACCCCGATGCCAGGCCAGCTTCGTCCAGGATAAGTTTACAAGATGATAACGCCGGCCGGGCGCCGCGAAAAAAGTCACGATTTTCCCGGCACGGCGAAACGTTGGCCCGGGTAGATCAGGTTGGGATCGTGAATCTCGCCCTTGTTGGCCTGATAAATCTCGATATAGAGCACGCCCTTGCCGTAGCTGTGCCGCGCGATGCGCCACAACGAATTGCCGGGCTGGACGGTGACGAATTCGCCGGCCAATTCTTTCGGCACCGCGGCGCGCTCGAACGGCGTGACGAGCTGAGCGATCTTTTTGCCGCCCTCCTGCGCCTCGAGCTTGAGTTGGTAGTGGCCGGGCGGCACTTCGTCTCCGCCGGTGATCGACCACACGCCCTTGGCGTCGGCGGTCGCCTGGCCAAGCGGCTTGGCGTCCAGAAACGCCTCGATCGCGGCGCCGGGCTCGCTGCGGCCTTGCAGCGTCATCGCGCCCGAGGCGCCATATTCGATCGTGTCCAGCGACAGATGTTGCCCATTCTTGAGCGGCGGCAATTGCAGCGGCCTGGCTGCGCCCTCGTTCGGCAACAACACCGCGACCGGCGCTTCCGCCTTCGACTCCGGCTCCGACGCGGCCGCCGCCCCGCTCGCGGCCCGTTCCGGCACCAGCATCGCGACAATGCCGTCGGATTTGGCCACGGTGCCGTCAGGGCTCTTCGCGCTCAAACTCAGCTCGCGCTGCCCGGGGGTCAGCGGCTGATCCGGCACCAGCACCCAATTTCCCCGAGAATCGGCGGTGACATGGCCGACCTCCTTGCCGCCATCGAGCACGGTCACCTCGTCGCCGGGACCTGCGCGGCCGGCCAGCACGGCGCCACCCGACGGATCGACGCGCACGATATCGAAACTCGGCCCGAGCGGCCGAGCCGGCGCCGGAGGTGCCGGCGGCGTCGCGGCTTGGCTCTGCGGTTCGACCTTTTCGGCGGCCGGCGGGGTTGGGGTGCCGCCGCCGCGCGTCAGCAAAATCGCGGCCACGATGGCGGCGACCACGACGATCGCGACCAATCCGATTGCAGATTCGCGTCGCATCCTGTCTCACTCCCCCGCGAGTCCGTCGGCGCCGGGTAAGCCCATCGGGCCGATCTCGCGCCAAGTCCCCTTGGCCGCCCTCGATAATCGGGGCATTCTAGCGCGCTCCGCTACATTCCGTCCAAGCTTCGAGGTCGTTTCATGGCGCGTGTCAAGAGTCTGTGCGTATTTTGCGGTGCGTCAGGCGCGGTCGATCCGGTCTATCGCGACGCCGCGACGCGATTCGGCGCGCTTCTCGCAAAGGCCGGGGTGGAGCTGGTGTTCGGCGGCGGCCGCATCGGGCTGATGGGGCTGCTAGCCGAGGCGGTCATGACGGGCGGCGGCAAGGTCACCGGCGTGATTCCGCGCCATCTGCATGACTTCGAGATCGGCGACCGCAAGCCGCTCGGCGAGTTGCATATTGTTGAAACCATGCACGAACGAAAGGCCTTGATGTTCGCCCGGTCGGACGCCTTCGCGGTGCTGCCGGGCGGCCTCGGCACTCTTGATGAAACATTTGAAGTGTTGACCTGGAAGCAATTGGGATTACACGATAAACCGATCGTGGTAGTCGATACCGGCGGCTATTGGAATCCGCTCATTCACATGATCGAGCGCGTCGTCGCCACCGGCTTCGCGCCACCTTCGTCACGCGACCTGATGCGCGTCGTCGGCACTCCCGAGGAGGTGCTGCCGCTCCTGGCGAGCCTGCCTGAGCCGTCGCTCGCGCCGCCAAGCCGCTTCACCTCTTGAGCCGCCGCCTGTTATGTTGCGCCGCACCAACTGCTTCCCGGGGACCTGGCCGCCATGCCCAAGATCAAGGTGAAAACGCCGCTTATCGAGCTCGATGGCGACGAGATGACCCGCATCATCTGGCAGATGATCCGGGATAAACTGATCGTGCCTTATCTCGACATCGACTTGAAATATTTCGATCTCGGCATCGAAAAACGCGACCAGACGGACGACCAGATCACCATCGATGCCGCGAACGCGATCGCCCAATACGGCGTCGGGGTGAAGTGCGCCACGATCACGCCCGACGAGGCGCGGGTCAAGGAATTCAACCTCAAGAAAATGTACCGCTCGCCCAACGGCACGATCCGCAACATCCTGGGCGGCACGATCTTCCGCGAGCCGATCGTGTGCAAGAACGTGCCGCGGCTGGTGCCGAGCTGGACCGCGCCGATCGTGATCGGCCGCCATGCCTATGCCGACCAATACCGCGCCACCGATTTCCGCGTGCCCGGCGCGGGCACCGTGACCATGACCTTCACCCCCGCCGATGGCGGCAAGCCGACGAGCTACGAGCTGTTCGATTTCCCCGGCGGCGGCGTCGCGATGGGCATGTTCAATCTCGATGAATCGATCTCGGGCTTCGCGCGCTCCTGTTTCAATTACGGGCTACAGCGCAACTGGCCGGTCTATCTCTCGACCAAGAACACGATCCTCAAGGCCTATGACGGCCGCTTCAAGGATTTGTTCTCGCAGATCTTCGCCGCCGAATTCGCCGACAAATTCAAGGCCAAGGGCCTGACCTACGAGCATCGCCTGATCGACGACATGGTCG
>JAATGI010000377.1 GCA_015654725.1 Rhodospirillales bacterium | reverse complement strand
GTCAAATCTCTTGGTAAGATGAGGCGAAGGCGCCAAAACCGCAAGATGCCAACCTGTCCCGAGAGGGCGGAGAAGGGACAAACATCTCTAGCCCCTTCTAAACAGAAAGGTCAGGAGAAACAGCACCAGACGGAAATTGAGGAGCTTCAGGCCTTGGCGCGCTTCCGCGGGCGAGAGCAGCGCCGTCATGGGCAACGCGCCCATGACCTTGCCCTTCATGACAAGGTGATTGCCGTCGCGTTCGAGCGCGCTCACTTGCATGAGTTCACTATTGTCCGGCGCGAAAATCCGCATCATGCGCTAACGGCTGAAACGGTCGAAATTGAGCCGCATATCGTCGAACATCTTGATCGCGGTGCCGCGCCCGGCGCCGAACACGCCGCCGCCCGGATGCTGGAACGGGCCGACGAGATATAGCCGCTCGACGCCCGGCACGGTGTATTGGCCGAGCTCCGGCGTCGGCCGATGCGCGCCGGATTGATAGGCGTTGGGCGCGATGCCGTGAATATCGCCGCGCCGGAAGCTCGACGAAGTCCGCTCCATATCGACCGGCGTGTCGGCATGATAGGCCGCCACCGCGCCCGGCAGATTGGCGATGTACTGGCTCATGGTTTCCAGCATCGCCTCGGCGAAGCTCTTCTTGGCGGCGTCCCAATGCCTGTGCCCGCCTTGCGGATGCTCGTAAGGGACATAGTCCCAGGCGTGCATGGTGGCCTTGCCCGCGGGCGCGCGGCTCGGATCGAGATTGGAGGGCGCGCCGAGGCCGATCAACGAATGACGCGGCAAGCGGCCATAACGCAGATCGTCGAAATGCCCGCGCAGATGATCGAGGCTCGGTGGCAACAGCTCGATCATCATCGCCTTGCCGACATGGTCGCCGGCTTTGAATTTCAGCGGTTCGTCGAGCGCCGCGTGAATCGTGAACACGCAATTGGCGCCGATCTCGGTCTTGGCGGCGTCGCGCGCGATCGCGGGATCGATGCCGGCGACGAAGGCGCCGATATCGTGGGGATGGATGGCGCCGATGACGCCGTCCTTGGCCATGAATTCGCGGCCGTCCCTGGCATGGACACCGACGGCGCGGCCGCTTTTGACGATCACCCGGTCGCAATCGACGCCGGTCACGACCTCGCCGCCATGATCCGCGATGAGGCGCGCGAGGGCCCCGGTCAAGGTGCCGCTGCCGCCGACCGGCACGCCGATGCCGTATTGTTCGAGGAAGCCGAGAAACATGAACAGGCCGAGGCCGGTGCCTTTTTCCTCCGGCCCGACCAGATGCTCGCTGACGATGCGCAGGAAATGAAGCCGGACGCGATCGTTCTCGAACCATTCGCAGATGATGTCGTAGCCGCTTTTCTGCATGGTCGCGAACATGGCGCGGCCTTCCCGGCTTTGGTCCATCATCGCGTACATCGGGCCGACTGGCGCCGGCGGGGTGTAAAGCGTGCCGGTCAAGAGCGGCAGATAAGCCGCCGCCAGCTCGGCGAAACGCAAATAGGATTCGGCGTCCTTTTGCGAAAAGCGCGCGAGCTCGCGGTAATTCTTCTGGCGGTCGCGATAGATCGCGATGGTCTCGCCGTCGGGAAACACCGAAATCGTTGGCATCTCGGGATAGGTATATTTCATCCCGTATTTCGACATCAGGCCGAGCTCGTCGTTTTTGATGAGCGGATTGGCCTGGATGAAAATATGCGCCATCGAATGCTGATCGTGATGGAAGCCCGGCAGCGTCAGATCGCGCGTCACCACGCCGCCGCCGAACCAGGGCTGGCGCTCCAACACCGTGACTTTCTTGCCGGCCGCCGCGAGATAGGCCGCCGCGACGAGGCTGTTATGCCCCGATCCGATCGCCACGATGTCGCTGGTCTCGGCCATTCAATCCTCCCTATTCGGTTATCGATTTCGTTGGCGTATTCTTTAGCGTAGGTTGCGCGCTATGCGCCAACCGAAATCTACTCCATCGTCAGCGAGGGACGAGAGCGTGGCCAAGGCAGTCAATTCTTACGGTGACCGGCTCTTACGGTGACCGGCGCTTAACGAGGCTCTAAGCGACGCTTTGGGAATTGTTCATTCCATGCTTATCCGGTTGACGCCCACAAGAGCTAGGGATTGATGCATGCTTATCCGGTTTTCACCCATGAGAACTACAGCTAGCGTGATGCCAACTGCCCGAATAAAGCCCTTCGTAGGTCGGCGAGGCGGCTTCGGAGCCAATTCCGAGCAACGAGCGAAAGGCGTTGAAGGGATAGAACCGGCGGTTAAACCGGAACGTAAACTCATTCAGGTAGGCTTGAAGGTGCTGCGGGCTGACTGTCAATTCGCATCCAAACGCGACCCCCTTTTCGCGTCCAATCGTGACCCCTCTGAGGTGACGGGATTGGGCTTATCGGCGTAGTGCATAGGAGGGACCCGCGGCCGGCGCCGCGCGCTTCAGTGCGCAAGCGGCGGCGG
>JAATGI010000300.1 GCA_015654725.1 Rhodospirillales bacterium | reverse complement strand
CGGGTCGCGAAATCCTCCTCGCTCTCGCCGGGCTTGGCGAAGCGGTAATGATGCGGGCAGTCGGCGAACACGATGCCGGCGATCGGCAGATCGAAATCGCGGTGATTGTTGGGGAGGCCGGTGAGGCTCGCGGTCGCGATGGTGACGCCGTGATAGGCCTGCTGGCGCGAGATAAACTTTTTCTTTTTCGGCCGGCCCAGGGCGTTGTTGTAGTACCAGACGATCTTCATCGCGGTATCGTTGGCCTCGGAGCCGGAATTGTTGAAAAACACCTTCGACATCGGCACCGGCATCAGCGGCAACAGGCGCTCGGCGAGCTCGATCGCCGGTTCGTGGCTCTTGCTGTTGAAGAGATGGTAATAGGCGAGCTTTTCCATCTGCGCCGCGGCCGCCGCGATCAGCCGCTTCTCGCCATAGCCGAGCGAGACGCACCACAGGCCCGCCAGGCCCTCGATATATTCCTTGCCGTTCTCGTCCCAGACATGGACGCCCTGGCCGCGCGACATGATCAGCGGACCGTCGGTCTCGAATTTGGCGAGGTTGGTATAGGGGTGAAGCTGATAGGCGACGTCGCGGCTCGCGGCCGAATTGGGGCGCAACATGGTTTTCGATTCCTGCTGGTTTTCCGGGCGCTACTATCGGCTCTCGGCGTAGGTCACGTCAAACCGAGGGATCGCGCGCAACGTCGCAGGCGGGGGCCGGCGGATCGTCTTTCGCATTTCGAGACGCTTTCTTAGGCGCTCGCGCCACCACATAGGCGAGTAGCTCCGCCGGCGGCGCGGTCTCGAAATCCGGCGGCGGCGTGGCGGGATCGCGGAAGCGGGTGTAGAGGCGCACGATCGACGACGGACCGCCGCGTCCGCGTTCGTCGGGTGTTTCGGGCGGCGGCACATAATCTTCGGGAATCGGCGGTAGTTCCGCAAGTTGCGCCCCAAGTTCCCTGGCGCGCTGGGGGACCGACGTGCGTTCCGGATCGATACCGAGACGGACAAGACCGTCGCGGATGACATCGAAGAGCGCCAAGGACTTTTCGAGCCGCTCGCGCCGCGCGACATCCATGTCGAGTTGCCCGTCGCGTCGTGGGCGGGTCGCGGCGGCGACGCGCGCCACGCGATGACGCCGGCTAGACATGACGCTGGCCAATGTTCGTCTTTTTCTCCAAGGCCTGAATTCGCTGCTCGAAATCATGGGCGTCGAGCGCGCGCAGGAAACCGTCGGGTAGGAGCGAGGGGTCGCGCGCCTCGGCGGGCGAGATCTCGCCCTCGGCCACGGCGGCGGCGATGGCGGCGAAGGCCTTCATCGCGTCGTTGGCGGTCTTGAGCGCCGGCAATTCGAGCCGCACCTTGGCCTGCCGGTGCGGCGCCAGGATACGGTCGATGCAGAGCTTGAGCGCGAGTTGGTCGCCCTTGAGAGCACGGTCGATGGCGGTACGCACCAGCAACTCAAGGTCGTGATCGAGAAGCGCCTGAGCGAACATGGTGGCGCGGTTGCGGGTTCCGGGTAGCTTGCCGCCGGGATTGCCCGATTGCCCCGGCTCGAATGGCCGTCCTCGGGGCAGGTCCGTTTGCTGCAAATGCAGCGGATTTGCAGCTAATTCTACTTTTGAGTGTGTATCCTCTTCTACTTTTTCGGGTGTCATGCCTCGCTCCTATATTACGCTATATGCGTAAATATAGAACGTACAGCGCGGTTTTCAAGCTGAAGTCGCTTATTTCCCGATTTCCAATGGCGTGACTTCGCGATCGAGCCGGTTGCCGAGTTCGTCGCGCGCCCGGTCAAGATCATAGTGCTCCTGCAATCCGAGCCAAAACCCAGCTGACATGTTGAAGAATCGGCCGAGACGCAAAGCAGTGTCAGCCGTGATCGCGCGCTCGCCCGAAAGGATGGCGGCGATCCGTGTCTGCGGGACGCCGGTATCCTTCGCCAGCCGATATGGCGTGATCCCAAGCGGATCCAGAAACTCGGTGCGCAGCAGCTTGCCCGGATGCGTCGGCGGAATCCGGCGCTTGGCCTTCCGGTCGGCCACATCGGAAAAATCAATGCGGCCGGCGTCGACATCTTCGCGCCTAATAACCATCGCCATCGTCCTTCAATGGTAGTCGCAAAATTCAACATCATTCGCATCACCGTCGCGCCACGCGAAACATATCCGCCATTTGCCGCTCACCCGGATCGAGTGTTGTCCGGCGCGGTCCTTGCGAAGCGCTTCGAGGTGGTTTGCGGGCGGGTTGCGAAGGTCATCGAGGCTCTTGGCCGCGTCGATCATCAGCAGCTTATCACGCGCCCGCTCCGCCACGTCAGCGGGCACGCCCTTGGTGAACGTTCTATGGAACAGGGCGGCTGTCCGTTTGTCGCGAAAGCCCCTGATCATGCCTCATAATAACGCTACGCGGTAGTAACGTAAAGCGTTATTAAACTCGCTAAGCGAACGCCGGAAACCGCTCCAGATGGTAATCCGTGTCGCCGAAGGTTTTCTCGATGGTCGAGAGGCGCTTGAAATAATGGCCGGCGGCGTATTCGTCGGTCATGCCGATGCCGCCATGAAGCTGAATCGCTTCTTGGCCGACGAGCCGGCCGGACTGGCCGATCTGCACCTTGGCCGCCGAGATGGCGCGGCGCCGCGCGCCCGGGTCGGGATCGTCGGCCGATAGCGCCGCCAGGATCGCCATCGATTTGGCCTGCTCGGCGGCGATGGTCATATCGACCATGCGGTGCTGCAACACCTGGAACGAGCCGATGGCGACGCCGAATTGCTTGCGCGTCTTGAGATACTCGAGCGTCATCGCGTTCAAGGTTTCCATGATGCCGACCGCTTCGGCGCAGAGCGCCGCGATGGCGCGATCGATGGCATGCTCGATCAGCGGCAGCGCGTTATCGAGCGGACCCAGCAATGCGTCGGCGCCGAGGCGGACATTCTCGAGCGTGACCTCGGCGGCGCGCAAACCATCCACCGTCGGATAGTCGCGCACCGAAACGCCCTTGGCCTCGCGATCGACCAGGAACAGCGACACGCCCTTGGCGTCGCGCGCGGCGCCGGCGGTGCGCGCGGTGACGATGAATTTTCCGGCGCTGCCGCCATGCAGCACGACATTCTTGTGGCCGTTCAGGACGAAGCCGGTGCCGTCTTTCTTGGCGCCGGTCTCGACATGATCGAGGGCGTAGCGCGAATGCCGCTCGCCCTGGGCGAAGGCGAGCATGAGCTTGCCTTCGGCGATGGCGGGAAGAATTGTTTGTCTCTGCGCGTCGCTGCCGGCGAGTGAGATCAGCCCGCCGCAAAGAATGACGGTTGCGAGATAAGGTTCGAGCACCAGGCCGCGGCCGAAATTCTCCATCACGATCATGGTCTCGACCGCGCCGCCGCCGATGCCGCCATGCGCCTCGGGGAAGGGTAGGGCCAACAGGCCAAGCGCCGCGAATTGCGCCCAGTTGGCGGCGGCGAAGCCTTGCGGCTCGGCCATGAATTTCTTGCGCGCGGCGAAGCCATACCGGTCCTTGACGAAACGCGTCACGGATTCGGCCAAGAGGCGCTGCTCTTCGGTGTAATCGAAATCCAAAACTTCCTCCCTAAGGCCCCCACCCGCGATGCTTCGCATCGCTGCCCTCCCCCGCGAGCGGGCGAGGGTTGGGAGGGGGCTTAAAGTCCCAGCACCGCCTTGGCGAGAATGTTTTTCTGAATCTCGTTGGAGCCGCCATAGATCGTGGTCTTGCGCATGTTGAAATAGCGCGGCGCCGCGGGCGGCGCGTAATCGGGGCCGATGATCTCCTCGTTCCAGCCCTCTTCGAGCGCCTCGCGCTGAAACGGCAAGGCGAGCGGCCCGAGCGCCTCGAAGGTCAGTTCGGTGAGGCGCTGTTGAATCTCCGAGCCCTTGATCTTGAGGATCGAGGCCTCGGCGCCCGGCCCGCGGCCGTCGCGCAAACCCGCGATCATGCGCAGATTGCTCAGCTCCAGCCCCATCAGGTCGATTTCGAGCTGCGCGACCTTGTCGCGGAAGCGGCGGTCGCGATCCATCTCCTCGGCGCGGGCGACGGCCTTGAGCTTTTTCAACTCGCGCTTCGAGCCGCCGACCTGGGCGATGCTGGTGCGCTCGTTGCCGAGCAGATATTTGGCGTAGGTCCAGCCTTTGTTCTCCTCGCCGATCCGGTTCTCGACCGGCACCATGACATCGTCGAGGAAAGTCTCGTTGACCTCGGCGCCGCCATCGATGGTGACGATCGGGCGCACGCGGATGCCCGGTGTCTTCATGTCGATCAGCAGGAAGGAAATGCCTTCCTGTTTTTTCGCCGCCGGGTCGGTGCGAACGAGACAGAAAATCCAATCCGCCCATTTCGCGGCGCTGGTCCAGGTTTTCTGGCCGTTGACGCGATATTTGTCGCCGTCGCGCTCCGCCTTGGTCTTGAGCGAGGCGAGGTCCGAGCCGGAGCCGGGCTCGGAATAGCCCTGGCACCAGACATGCTCGCCCGAAAGAATGCGCGGCAGGAAGAAAGCCTTTTGCTTGTCGCTGCCGTATTTGATGATGACGGGGCCGCACATCACCAGGCCGAAGGGCAGGACCGCGGGCGCGCCGGCCTCGGCGGCTTCCTCGTCATAGATGTGGCGCTGGATGATCGACCAATCGGCGCCGCCATATTCCTTGGGCCAGGCCGGCGCGATCCAGCCTTTCTCGAACAGGATGCGATGCCAACGCATCATGCCGTCGCGCGTCATGTGCTTGCCGTCGAGCACCTTGCGCGACAGGTCGGGCGGCAGCTTCTCCTTCAGGAAGGCGCGGACCTCGGCGCGGAATTCCTGCTCTTCCTTGGTATAGGCCAGATCCATTTCGCTCACCTCGCGGCTTGGTAGTCGGCGAAAGTCTTGCCCTCTTTCACCAATTGTTCAAGGAGCGGCGCCGGCTTCCAGAAAAAGCCGTCTTTTTCGTGGAAACGCTTGATGTCGGCGAGCACGTTGGCGAGGCCTACCGTGTCGGCATAGAACATCGGCCCGCCGCGCCATGACGGAAAGCCATAGCCGGTGACATAGACGGTGTCGATGTCGCTGGGCCTGAGCGCGATGCCCTTTTCCAGCAGATTGGCGCCCTCGTTGATCGGGCCATAGACGCAGCGCTTGACGATTTCCTCGTCGGTGATGACGCGGCGCTCGATGCCCTTCAATTTCGATTCCTGGATGATGAGCGCCTCGACTTCGGGATCGGGGATCGGGGTGCGGCTCCCCGGCTCGTAGCGATACCAGCCCTTGCCCGTCTTCTGGCCGAGCCGGCCCATATCGCACAGCTTGGTGATGATGTCGGAATAGCGCCGGTCGTTGGGGCGGGTCGCCTGCGCCGCCTTGCGCATGCGATAGCCCACATCGTTGCCGGCGACGTCATGGACGCCGAACATGCCCATGGCATAGCCGAAATCCGTGAGCGCCTTGTCGACCTGCTGCGGCAGCGCGCCTTCCTCGAGGAGGAAATGCGCTTCGCGGCCGTAATGGCGCAGCATGGCGTTGCCGATAAAGCCCTCATAGACCCGTGCCAGCACCGGCACCTTGCGGATGGTTTTGCCGAGCTGCATCGAGGTCGCGATGATGTCCTTGCCGGTCTTGTCGGCGCGCACCACCTCCATCAGCCGCATGACATTGGCCGGGCTGAAGAAATGCAGCCCGATCACGTCCTGCGGCCGCTTGGTCACGGCGGCGATCTCGTTGATATTGAGGCCCGAAGTGTTGGTGGCGAGCACCGCGCCCGGCTTGGCGAATTGGTCGATCTTGCCGAAGATGTCCTTCTTCAGCGCCATTTCCTCGAACACCGCCTCGATGACGAGATCGGCGTCCTTGATGCGGTCGATATCGAGCGCGCCCTTGATCAGGCCGACGCGCTTGTCCATGTCGGGCTGGCTCAGGCGCCCGCGCGACACGGTGACGGCGTAATTGTCCTTGATGCGTTTGAGGCCGCGCTCGAGGAATTCTTCCGTGCTGTCGATCAGCGTCACCGGAATGCCGATATTGGCGAAATTCATGGCGATGCCGCCGCCCATGGTGCCGGCGCCGATGATCGCGACGGACTTCACGGGCCGCGTCGGCGTGTCGGCGGGCACGTCGGGGATTTTCGCCGCCTCGCGCTCGGCGAAAAAGACATGGCGCAGCGCTTTCGATTGCGTGCCGGCCATCAACTCGGTCGCGATCTCGCGCTCTTTTTTCATGCCGTCGGTAAAGGGCAGGGTGGCGGCGGCTTCGAGCGCGTCGACGATTTTCACCGGCGCGATCTGGCCGCGCGCCTTGGCCGCGACCGATTTCCTCGCCTCGGCGAAGTAAGCGGTATCGGCGCCGCCGAGCTTGTCGCTGCGCTCGCTGACGCGGCGCCCGGTGGTGCCGCCGGGAATGGCGACGGTTTCGGCGAACTTGATCGCGCCTTCCAGCAGATCGCCTTCGATAATGGCATCGACCAGGCCGATCTCCTTGGCCTTGGCGGCGGGAATCGGATCGCCCGACGTAATCATGTCGAGCGCCGCCTTGATGCCGATCACGCGCGGCATGCGCTGCGTGCCGCCTGCGCCCGGGAGAATGCCGAGCTTGACCTCGGGCAAGCCCAACTGCGCCGAAGGCAGCGCCACGCGATAGTGGCAGCCGAGCGCCACTTCGAGCCCGCCGCCCAAGGCCGTGCCGTGGATCGCGACCACCACCGGCTTGGACGAGCGCTCGAAATCGGCGATGATCTGTTGCAGGCCCGGTCCGGTAAAGGGCTTGCCGAATTCGCGGATATCGGCGCCCGCGATATAGGTGCGGCCGGCACCGATCAGCACCATGGCCTTGACCGCGCCGTCGCCCAGCGCTTGCGCCAGCGAGTCGGCCAGACCCTGGCGGACGGAGCTGCTCAAGGCATTGACCGGCGGATTGTCGACGGTGATGACGGCGATATCGCCGCGGCGCTCGTAACGGACGGTCTCGGACATGGTGCCTCCCACGGGAATTCTATTGTTCTATCGAATAACGATCCAAACTTAGCGGAGCGCCGCGCCAAAGCAAGGGCGAGAATGGCAGGGCGGCCCTATCGGTTTCGAAGGCTGCGCGCGAGCCCGGTAATGGAATTGACGCGCTCGGAGGTGTTGGTATAAACACCAACATGAGGGCGCGGCTCCTGCTTCGCGAAAGACGGGTGATCGGCGAGGATCGGTTCGCCGACATTGTCATTTGGGGATTGCCGAAACCGACGCCGGGAAGCATGCACCTTTTCAAGTATCGTCTAGCCTTTGTCGTAAATGAGGTGGCTGTCTTACGGTTCGATAATGAAACGGGAAAGGGCGACCACAAACACGTCGGACATAAGGAAATGCCTTACACTTTCACGAGCCTGGATCAGTTGATGGCGGATTTTTGGAACGCGGTTGAGGAATGGAGGTCCCGGTGAGCGCGGTGACGATCGGCATTTCCTCGCTCAAGGATAGCAAGGCGCGGATGCGTCGCGCCTTCCGTGGCGAGGCGCAGGGCGCGTTCATTGGTTTCGCCACGGCCGAGCTGTTATGGAAGGTCATCACGCCAAAGCGTTGGGACGTCTTGAAGGCGATGACCGGCGCTGGCCCGGTCGCGATCCGCGAAGTCGCCCGCCGCGTGGACCGTGACGTCAAATCGGTTCACGGCGATGTCCAGGCGCTCTTGAAGGCCGGTGTACTCGACCGCGCCAAGGATGGCCGGATCGTTTTTCCCTACGACGAGGTTCATGTCGATTTAGTCCTGCGCGCGGCGTAGGATTTCGCCGCGTCAAATGCCGGGCGCTGGCGGTTGAATCGGCCAACGGGGGTAGACGTCATGACGGACATCACCGTTTATTTCGCGACCAACCGCCAGCCGACCCTGGACGCCGGCGGCAATATCGTCGGATTTGGCGACGATCCCGGTCCGGTCGATGGCTACGCCGTTCGCTTCGGCAAGGCTGAAGTGACGGTCGATCTCGCGGCCTCGACCAACACGATGGTGGCGGGGAGCCTCTATGTCGCGCCCGAGATTTTGACGCCGGCGCCCGGCGTGGCGCCGCTATTCGGCAGCCAGACCATCTTCGATCAGGTCCGCGCGGAAATGCTGGGCGGCGCCAAGCCGACCATCGTGTTCATTCACGGCTTCGCCAACACTTTTCAGGACGCGATCGAGCGCGGCGGCTGGAATTCGGCGTTTCTGGCGGCGGGCGGCTTCGCGGCCAACATGTTCGTGTTTTCCTGGCCGTCAGGTGGCGATCTGGTCGTGGGCGAACCGCTGCCCTATGTCGCCTATGATCACGATCGCGGCACCGCCGCCAGCGCCGGTCCCGCCATCGCGCGGACCCTGCGCATACTGCACGATTTCGTCGACGGGTTGGATCCGGGCAATCGCTGCCTGCAGGAGCTTCATCTCTTGTGCCACAGCATGGGCGTTTACGCGCTGCGCAACGGGCTGCAAGCGTGGCTCAATCTGCCGCCGCCCCCGCCGCCGATGATCCCGGGCTCGCCGCGCTCGATCCGTAGTCTGGCCTCTATCGCCACGCCCGGCGTCGCCCCGACCGATGTTCGCCGTACCTTCGACCAGATCGTGCTCGCGGCGGGCGACGAGGACGACGATACCTTCGACGATCCGAGCAAGCTCGAATTGCTGCCGCGGCTGGGCAACGCCGTCACGGTTTATCACAACCGGAAGGATTGGGTGCTGAACACGCTGAGCTCGGTGACCAAGTTCAACGGGCCGCGTCTCGGTACCAACGGCCCCGACAATATGGGCAGCATCAGCGACAAGGTGACGGCGGTCGATGTCACCGACATCGACGACTACGGTCAGGACCCGGAGGGCCACCAGTATTACCGGATTTTCCCGGAGATTCGCGACGACATGATCGGCGTGTTCTCCGGCCGGCGCCCGACGCAGTTTCCAAAGCGCAGCTACCTCTCGGAAGGCCGCTGGCTCTTGAACAAATAACGCCGTCGCGGCGCCGCTCAGAACACCCGATCGATCACGCTCAGCTTGTAATCGATGGTGAAGCGGGCGCGGGCCTGGTCGCCCTTGTAGCTCTCGGGTAAAGGCGGCGCCGGCGAGGCGCGTTTCAGCATGGCGATGGTGGCGTCGTCGATCAGCGGGTAGCCGGAGCTTTTTTCGATATGCGCGCCGCCAAGCGTGCCGTCGCGGGCGATGGTGAAGCCGATTTCGACCGCGCCTTGCTGTTTCAGCGCGACCGCGTCGGGCGGATATTGCTTGAAGCCCAGGAGATGGCGGTAGAGCCGTTCGAGATATTCGTTGCCCGGCCCGGGGTCGGCCCCGGCGGTGCCCTGGCCTTTGCCGATATCGCCCTTGTCTGGACCGACGGCGCCGGCGGTTCCGACGTTCGCCGTCGCCGCGGACGGCACTGGCGCTGCGCTCGGCGCGGATTGAGGCGCCAGTTCGGGCGCGGGCGATTTCGCCGGCTCCGGTGCCGGCGCGGCCGGTGTTTCTTGGACGATTTCCGTGGGCCGCGGCTTGGGAGTCGGCTTTGCCGAAGCCGGTTTCGATGGCGATGGCGGTTCCGGCGCGATCGGCGGCGGCGGGACGATTTCTCGCGGCAGCATCGCCTCGGGAAGCGGCGGG
>JAATGI010000161.1 GCA_015654725.1 Rhodospirillales bacterium | reverse complement strand
TCCGCGCCCTGGTCAGCGGCACCGCGCTGACCAACGCGGTGCGCCGGTTGTGCCGGTTCGACGCGCTGGTCGAGATGGCCGACGGCAACCGCGCCGCGGTGACGCGCGTGGTCGAGGCGTTCAGCGCGCCCGGTTGTAATTTCCTGATGCTGACGCCGTCGCCGCCGGCGCCGCTGGACGACGCGACCATGGTCGATATCAGCCACGAGAGCCTGATTCGCCAGTGGAACCTGCTGCGCGACTGGGTGCATGACGAATTCCAGTCGAGCGAGACCTACCGCCACATCGAGACCAGCGCGCAGCTCTGGAAGGAGGGCAGATCGGGGCTGCTGACCATGCCCTATCTCGGCATCGCCCAGGCCTGGCGCCGCGACCAGCATCCCAATAACGCGTGGGCGACGCGTTACGGCGGCGAATTCAAGCTGGCGATGGATTTTCTCGATTTCATCGGCCGCCGCCGCCGGCAGCGCCGCGTCCTCGGCTACGCCACGGTCGGGCTGCTGGTCCTCGTTCTCGCCGGGTTCAGCGCTTTGCAGTTCCAAAACGCCCGGAACAGCGCCGACCAGCTATCCGCTTCGATCGCCAATCTGGAGAACGTCAAGCGAGAGCTGGCGATGACCAAGCTCGCGGTGACGGCGGACGAAGCGACCGATTTCGGCGTCGCTCCGCGGCAAACGTTGCAAGACGACGTGGCTTCGAACACGCCGACGACGATCCCCGGCGGCACGGTGTTGTCGACCAAGGAGTTCGGCGATCTCATCAACAGCCAGCCGCCGCCGCTTTTGATCGATGCCCTGACCAACGGTCATCCCGACACGATCCCGGACGCCGTGTGGCTGTCCTTCGCCGGGACGTCCGGCGACTTTGACGATCAAATCCAGCGCCACCTGAAGGTGCGGCTCGGCAATCTGACCAACGGCAACCTGGACATGAAGCTGGTGTTCTTTTGCCAAGGCCCGAAATGCTGGGAGGCTTACAACGCGAGCTTAAGGGCCATGCATGCCGGCTATCGGCATGTCTATTGGTATCGCGGCGGCCTGGATGCATGGTCGGCGGCGGGGGCCGGCTCGGAGAACGTTTTCGCGCAAGCGGATGCGTTGCGGGAGAGGCTCTCCAAAACCGCGATGCCGGCGCGTGTCGACTGGGCCTGGGCGGTGACCCTGAGCGAGATCGGCGAGATTTTCGTCTCCGATAAGTTGTTCGGCGATAGCGCGATTTCGTACGAGACGGTCGCTCGCGGCACGTTGCAGGCGATGGTGCCGTCACTCCCGGCCAATGCCGATATCCTTGCCGACCTCGGGCTGACCGATCTGCGCCTGGCGGGCGCCTACGACAAAAAAACCGACATGGCGGACGGCGCCCATCGCGATGCCGCGGCGGTTCTGGATTCGCTCGCGGCGCTCGCCAGCAAACACCCGGACGACACCGATTTACAGAGCAGTATTTCCGACGATGACTGGCAATTGGCGGAGAAGTTCGCGGTCCACGACGACGTGCGGTCCGCGCTCGCGGGCTACCGCGCCGCGGCGGCGATCGACAAGGGGCTGTCCGCCAGGGCGCCGAACGATTTGCAGCTGCGGAGCAATGTGTGGCGCGACGCGATCGATGTCGGCTGGGAGCTGGCAATAACGAAGGACAATGACGGGGCGCTCGCCCAGTACAACGATGCCCTGGCGGTGATGAACGCGCTTGCGGCGGCGGAGCCGCGGAACAGCTCGTGGAAGGATAAGCTCGCCTTAACCTACCGCGACATCGGCGATACCCTTAAGAACCTAGCCAAGCCGGACGACGCCATTGCCGCCTATCGCGCCGGCGCGGCGATCGACAAGGCCCAGGCCGCGGTCGAGCCGGACAATTCATTGTGGCAAATCGGCCTGACCAAGTTCGATCGTTCGATCGGCGATATCTTGAGCAATCAGCCGGGCAAACTCGACGATGCTCTCGTGGTCTATCGCGAGGCCGCGACGATTGATACGGCGCTGGCCGGCAAAGCGCCGGACGACACGGATTTGCGGAGCACTCTATGGGTCGATCTCTACGATGTCGGCTGGGTGTTGCAGGCCCAGAAGGATCTCGACGGGGCGCTCGACCAATTTACCGGCGCGCTGGCGGTGGCCCGGGCGTTGACCGGCGCGGATCAGGGGAACACAACCTGGCAGCGCGACGTTTCGAAGACCGAAGTCGCCATCGGCGACATCCTGAGCGATCAGGAGAAGCACGACAAGGCGATCGCGGCCTACACGGACGCCGCGACGATCGACAAGGCGCTCTCGGCCAAGGCGCCGGACGACGTGCAATTGAAGAGCACCGTGTGGGGGGATGTGTTCGATGTCGGCTGGGAGCTGCAGGCAAAGAACGATTTAGCCGGGTCGCTCGCCCAATTTCGCGACGCTCTGACGACGGCAAAGGCGCTGGTCGTGGCGGAACCGACCACCGCGCTGTGGCAGCATGACGTCGCGGTAACCGACCGCTGGATCGGCAATATCTTGACCAAGCAGGGCCAATTGGACGGCGCGTCCGCGGCCCTACACGATGCCGTCGCCGTGGCGAAGGCCGGTCTCGACAAGAACCCGACCGCTCCCGCGCTGAAGACCGACCTCTCGGAAGCGGCCGAAAACCTCGGGAATCTGGCTTATGAGTTCATCCTCGACCAGCAATTCGCCAAGGCGCTCGACACCGCGGAATTCGGCATCTCGCTAACGCCGGACGAGGTCTGGATGCAGACCAATCGCGCCGAGGCCCTGATGTTCCTCGGCCGCACCGACCAGGCGCGCGCCATCTACCTCAAATATCGCGGCCAAAAGAGCATGGCCGATCGCACCTGGGAAACCGACGTCAAAAACGACTTCGCCGATTTTCGGAAACACGGGCTGACCAGTCCGCTGATGGATGAAATCGAGAAGGTCTTTGGCACGCCGGTGAGTAAGACGAATTCGGGAACCAAGGGCACGTAATCGGTCTTCGCCCGCCGCCGGTCGCGCCGCGCCATCAGCCCACCCGGCTGCGCTCCTCGGCGAAACGGTATAGCGGCCGCCACAACAGCCGGTTGACGATCGTCACCAGGAGCGACATGACCGCGATGCCGAGCACGATGCGGGGAAAATCGCCGGCGGCGGTGGCGTCCGCGATATAGGCGCCGAGCCCGTGGGCGGTGAGCTTGGTGTCGCCCCACGACACCGCCTCGGCCACGATGCTGGCGTTCCAGGCGCCGCCCGACGCGGTGATCGCGCCGGTCACG